>NZ_JBVVQE010000023.1:0-101475 GCF_055811435.1 Mesorhizobium sp. WSM4837 | reverse complement strand
GCTGGGCGGGGGCTGGTTGGGCGGGCGCGGTGTCCTGCGCCATCGCTGGCGACAGCGACAGCGCCGTCAGCCCGAATGCCAGGCCAAGGCTGGCGAGCGACGCGCGGCGGAACAATAAGGACATACAATTAACTCCAATGGGGGATAGCTAGGGCGGGATGGCTTCCAGACCAGCCGGATTGTGGCGGAATTTGGCACGGTCGTCAGGGCCAGCGCGCCGTTGACATCGATTGAGCCCCCTCTTATCTGTCCAACGACTTTGCGTCCAGAACCGTTTTCCGGGCGCTTTTTGCGTTTGTCCGCGTCTCACGTGGATTTGATGGGGCCGGCCGGCACCCGTCGCAACGACTTGGAATGCTATCGAAAGGACCATTGAATGGTCAGTTTTGGCGGTCTCGCCCGTAAGGTTTTCGGCTCCTCCAACGATCGCCGGGTCAAGTCGACCCGACCGCGCGTTGAAGCGATCAACGCCATGGAAAACGAGATGCGGGCGCTCTCCGACGCCGAACTGACGGCCCGCACGGAAAAATTCCGCCAGGACGTCGCCAACGGCGCCAGTCTCGACGATCTCCTGGTGCCGGCCTTCGCCACCGTGCGCGAAGCGGCGCGCCGCGTGCTCGGCATGCGCCCGTTCGACGTGCAGCTGATCGGCGGCATGGTGCTGCACAATGGCGGCATCGCCGAGATGCGCACCGGCGAGGGCAAGACGCTGGTCGCCACCCTGCCCGTCTATCTCAACGCGCTCGCCGGCAAAGGCGTCCATGTCGTCACCGTCAATGACTATCTTGCCACACGCGACTCCGAATGGATGGGCCGCGTCTACAAATTCCTCGGCCTTACGGTCGGCGTCATCGTCCATGGCCTGTCCGACGAGGAACGCCATGCCGCCTACGCCGCCGACGTCACCTACGCCACCAACAACGAGCTCGGCTTCGACTATCTGCGCGACAACATGAAATACGAGCGCGCCCAGATGGTGCAGCGCGGCCACAGCTACGCGATCGTCGACGAGGTCGATTCCATCCTCGTCGACGAGGCGCGCACGCCGCTGATCATTTCCGGTCCGCTCGAGGACCGCTCGGAAATGTACAATACCATCGACGCCTTCATGCTGAAGCTCGAGCCGGCCGACTATGAGATCGACGAGAAGCAGAAGACCTCGATCTTTACCGAGGATGGCACCGAGAAGCTGGAAAACCTTTTGCGCGACGCCGGCCTGCTCAAGGGTGAGTCGCTCTACGACGTCGAGAACGTCGCCATCGTCCACCACGTCAACAATGCGCTCAAGGCGCACCAGCTGTTCCAGAAGGACAAGGACTACATCGTGCGCAACGGCGAGATCGTCATCATCGACGAATTCACCGGCCGCATGATGCCGGGCCGCCGCTATTCGGAAGGCCTGCACCAGGCGCTCGAGGCCAAGGAGCATGTGGCGATCCAGCCGGAGAACCAGACGCTCGCCTCCGTCACCTTCCAGAACTATTTCCGCCTCTACAAGAAGCTCGCCGGCATGACCGGCACGGCGCTGACCGAGGCCGAGGAATTCGCCAACATCTACAATCTCGACGTCACCGAGATCCCGACCAATCTGCCGGTCATCCGTATTGACGAGGACGACGAGGTCTACCGGACCGTCGAGGAGAAGTACAAGGCGATCGTCAGGGAGATCAAGGAAGCCCGCGAAAAAGGCCAGCCTACCTTGGTCGGCACCACCTCGATCGAGAAATCCGAGCTGCTGGCCGCACGCCTGCGCAAGGAAGGTTTTGCCGATTTCGAGGTGCTGAACGCCCGCCACCATGAGCGTGAGGCGGCGATCGTCGCCCAGGCGGGTAAACCCGGCGCCATTACCATTGCCACCAACATGGCCGGCCGCGGCACCGACATCCAGCTCGGCGGCAATGCCGACATGCGCATCGCCGAGGAGCTTGGCGACATGCCGGCCGGCCCCGAGCGCGACGCCAGGGAAAAGGCAATCCGCGACGACGTCGCCCGGCTGAAGGAGAAGGCGCTCGCCGCCGGCGGCCTCTACGTGCTCGCCACCGAACGCCATGAATCGCGCCGCATCGACAACCAGTTGCGCGGCCGCTCGGGCCGCCAGGGCGATCCCGGGCGCTCAAAATTCTTCCTGTCGCTGCAGGACGATCTGATGCGCATCTTCGGCTCCGAGCGCATGGACGGCATGCTGCAGAAGCTTGGCCTCAAGGAAGACGAGGCGATCATCCACCCCTGGATCAACAAGGCGCTGGAAAAGGCGCAGAAGAAGGTCGAGGCGCGCAATTTCGACATCCGCAAGAACCTGCTGAAATATGACGACGTCTCGAACGACCAGCGCAAGGTGGTGTTCGAGCAGCGCCTCGAACTGATGGACGGCGAAGGCCTGTCCGAAACCATCGCCGAGATGCGCGAGGGCGTCATCGAGGAGATCGTCGCCAAGGCCATTCCCGAAAACGCCTATGCCGAGCAGTGGAACGTCGCCGGCCTCAAGGCCGAGGTCGCCGAATTCCTCAATCTCGACCTGCCCATCGAGGACTGGGTCAAAGAAGAGGGCATTGCCGAGGACGACATCCGCGAGCGCATCAGCCAGGACGCCGAGACCGCTGCCAAGGAGCGTGCAGAGCGCTTCGGCCCCGACGTGATGGCCTATGTCGAGCGCTCCGTGGTGCTGCAGACGCTCGACCATCTGTGGCGCGAGCACATCGTCAACCTCGACCACCTGCGCTCGGTCGTCGGCTTCCGCGGCTACGCCCAGCGCGATCCGCTGCAGGAATACAAGGGCGAGGCGTTCGAGCTGTTCCAGGCGATGCTGGGCAATCTGCGCCAGGCCGTCACCGCGCAATTGATGCGCGTCGAGCTGGTCCGCCAAGCCGCCGAAGCGCCGCCGCCCGAGGCGCCCGACATGTTCGGCAGTCATCTCGACGGCACTACCGGCGAGGACGATTTTGATGGCGGCGAGACCGGCCTTCTGGTTCGCCAGGAGACCCACGCCACCGTCGCCCCCGAGAACCGCGACCCGCAAAACCCCGCCACCTGGGGCAAGGTCGGCCGCAACGAGGCCTGCCCGTGCGGGTCAGGGAAAAAGTACAAGCATTGCCACGGGGCGTTCGCGTAAGCACCCACTTCCCTTCTCCCCGTTCACGGGGAGAAGGTGCCCGAAGGGCGGATGAGGGGCGACGCCAACGCCCACGATTAGCCAATCTCCCCACCCGTGGGGGGATGGCCGGCTGGCGAGAGGGGGGCGCTGTCCCGTCGACACCGGAAATGGGCCTTCAGCTCTTATTTCTTTCCATCAGCTGGCCTGTCGTTTCGTCGCGTTCTGCCGCGAACGGTGAACATGTCACAAAGCCGGCGCCCCTCATCCGCCTGCCGGCACCTTCTCCCCGTGAACGGGGAGAAGGGAACACTCCTACCTCCCACCCAACCGTTTCTTAATGTGTTTTGACTACACCCAGACCCGAAAAGAAGCCGAGAACGGAGTGTGATCAGGGTGCGCTTTTCCGCGGCGACGACAGCCGGGCGGTTCCTGCCGCAGCGCCTTGCGCTGCGCGCAAAGCCGCTGCTTGGCCGCATCGATGCCGTGCTGTTCACCGCCGACGAGCGCGGCGAAGCCAGCCGCATGTCGCTGATCGCCTTTTCCATCCGCATCGTCAGCGCCGTCATCGCTTTCGTCAGTCAGGTGCAGATGGCGCGCTGGATGGGCTCGTTCGAGTATGGCATTTTTGTCCTTGTCTGGGTGACGATGGTGATCGTCGGCAATCTCGCCTGCCTCGGCTTCCACACCTCGATCATCCGCTTCATTCCCGAATATCGCGAGCGCAACATGCTGGCCGAACTGCGCGGCATCGTGCTGACCAGCCGCCTGTTCGTGCTGGTCGCCTCGACGGCGATCGCCGGACTGGGCGCGCTCGGCGTCTGGCTGCTCTCGCCGTTTATCGAGAACTACTATGTCGTGCCGTTCATCCTCGGCCTCATCTGCATGCCGATGATCGCCATGTCCGATCTGCTGCAGGGGCTGGCGCGGGCCAACTCGTGGGCGCTGTTTGCGCTGGCGCCGACTTATCTGGTGCGGCCGGTGCTGATCCTGGCGCTGATGGCGCTGATGCTTCTGGTCGGCTTTGCGCCCGATGCCAGGACGGCGATCTTCGCCTCGATCGCCGCCACCTATGCCACCACGCTCGGCCAGCTCATCGGCATCACTGCGCGCCTCGGCAAAAAAATCCCGGCCGGGCCGAGGAAGCTGCATTTCGCGCAATGGTTCCTCGTGTCGCTGCCGATCTTCCTGGTCGAAGGCTTCTTCTTCCTGCTCACCAATGCCGACGTGCTGATGGTCGGCGCCTATATGAATCCCAACGACGTCGCCGTCTATTTCGCCACGGTCAAGACGCTGGCGCTGGTGCATTTCGTCTATTTTGCGGTCAAGGCGGGCGTTGCCCAGCGCTACGCGCAATTCACCCATGGCGAGCCCGAAAAGCTCGCCGCCTTCGCCCGCGAAACCGTGTCGTGGACGTTCTGGCCATCGCTGTTGATGGCGCTGCTGGTGCTGGTGCTGGGCGAGCCGATGCTGAGCTTGTTCGGGCCTGAATTCGTTGCCGGCTACCCGCTGTTGTTCCTGCTGGTCTTCGGCGTCGTCGCCCGCGCCGCCGTCGGCCCCTGCGAAAGCCTGCTCACCATGAGCGGCAACCAGAATATCTGCGCCGCCGTCTACGCCATGACGCTGGCCTTCAACATCGGCCTCAATCTGGTGCTGATCCCGCTTTTCGGCCTGTGGGGCGCGGCGATGGCCACCGCCTTCGCGATGATCTTCGAAGCCGGCGCGCTGTCCTTCACGGTCTGGCGCAGGCTCGGCATCGTCATGGTCATTTTCGTAGCCGCCAAAGGAGCCGCGTGATGGCTGCCATCCCGTTGCTCGAGGAAACCAGCGGCGGCCCGGCCGGCGCCCTGGTGTCGGGCCTCGCCGGGCTCGCCCGCGAAGCCGATCCCGCCCATATCGAATTGTTGGCCAACGGCCGGCCCCAGCGCAAACTGGCAATTTACGCCGCCTCCGCCGGCTTCGACCTGGTCGAGGAACTCGACTATCTCTGCGCCCGCACGATCGAGCCCAACGTGTTCTTCAACCCGCGCTTCCTGGCACCCGCCATGCCGCGACTGGAAGACCGCGAGGTGCGGCTGGCGGTCATCCGCGACGGCGACGAATACCGCAACCGGCTGCGCTTGCTGGTGCCGTTCTCGGTGGAGCGGCCGGCGACGCCGCTCGGCGTGCGGGTGATGCGCACATGGTCGAGCCCGTTCGGGCCGATCGGCACGCCGCTGGTCGACCGCGACGATCCCGTCGGCGTCATCGAGGATTTCTTCGCGATGCTGTCGCGGCCGCATCTCAAACTGCCAAAAGTCTTCGTGCTGCCCGACATCCGGCTCGACGGCCCGGTGGCCAGCCTGCTGGCCACCGTCGCCGAGACGCGTGGCCTGACGCTGGTCACCACCGGCAAGGCCGAACGGCCGATGCTCGAAAGCGAGATCGACGGCGATGAGTATTTGAAGGCCTCGCTGCGCTCGCACCATTATCGCGAGTTCCGCCGCCTAAAACGCCGCCTCGCCGACCTGGGCAGGCTGGAGCATCAGGTGGCGCGCGGACCGGAAAACATCCGCCATGCCATCGAGCGTTTTTTGACGCTTGAGGCCGCCGGCTGGAAAGGCCGCGAGCGCACCGCCATGGCCATCGACCGCTACCGCGCCGCCTTTGCCCGCGAGGCCGTGCACCGGCTGGCCGAACGCGACCTGTGCCGCATCCATTCACTGACGCTCGATGACCGCACCATCGCTTGCCTGGTCGTCTTCGTCGAGGCCGGCGTCGCCTACACCTGGAAGACGGCCTATGACGAGACGCTCGCCGCCTATTCGCCGGGCACGCTGCTGATGATCGAGGTGACCAGGCAGCATCTCGACGATCCCAACATCATGATGACCGATTCCTGCGCCGTGCCCGACCATCCGGTGATGAGCCGGCTATGGACGGAGCGCCGGCCGATCGGCACGCTGGTCCTCGGCCTGACGCCGGACGCCGACCGCCTCGCCCGCCAGGCGGCGTCGCAGATCCACCTCTACCGCGAAACCCGCAACATGGCGCGCCTGCTGCGCAACCGGGTGAAGAGCTTGCTGGGACGGCGGTAGGGCAAAGTGCGGCTCTCCCTTCTCCACTTGTGGGAGAAGGTGGCCGCCCACGGGTCTTGCCTCCGGCAAGCCCGAGGACAGGCTCCGCGGCCGGACGAGGGGTGCTCCAGCTTGGCACGGCCGCGCTCCGTCCAGCACCCGTCTTGGCGCTGGTGGTCGGCGGCGCATCATCCAGGACCATCGCCTGGTCTACCGCGCCGCCGCGTCGCTTCGCTCCTTGCTCCGGCCTGGGAATGACGAAGGCGCAGGGGGCTTACGCTAATCACCAGCGCTGGAAATTGGCAGCTGCAGGCCGGCGGCAGCGACCGTCCACAGTCCCTTTCAGACTCAGTGGAAGAACTGTGTCGAAGGCCTAGGTCATCAGGGTTAATTCTCCCAACCAGCGGAAAGGATTAGCATCGGCGACAATCTCGGCCGCGCAACCAGCATCATTGCCGCCTCGGTCCTGCACGGCCAGAACAAAAATCTGGGAGGAATGCATGACGAAAACAATTCACTTCAGGCGTGGCAGTATTCTCGCTTTGACCGGCCTCATCGGCGCCTGCCTGACTGCGGCCGCGGGTCAGGCCGCCGAGCCCGGCAAGGTCGAGATCGATGCCCTGAAACAATCGCTTTCGAAGTACGAAGACTACAAGGCCGCCATTCGCGACCTCTACCTGTCGACGGTCGGATGCGTTTATTACAGCGGCGAAAAAGTGGCTGGAGCTATGGATTACCCGAAGGGCGCGATGGGCATTCATTTCGTCAACGTCGCGAGCGTCAGCCCGACACCAGATCCGGCGCGCCCCAATGTCCTTATCTATGAGCCGGTCGACGGCGGCTTGCGCCTGGTGGCCGTGGAATGGCTTGTTCCGCTGACGCCCGACACCAAGGAACCGCCGAAACTGTTTGGACAGACGTTCCAGGGGCCGATGGAGGGGCATTATCCGCTTATTCCGGTGGAGTTCTACCATTACGATCTTCACGTCTGGCTGTTCAAAGACAACCCACTTGGAATGTTCAGCCCGACGAACCCCGACGTGAAATGCGACAATTACGCGTTTCCGATGCCGGAGCAGCCGACCAAGATGGTGCCGGGGCCGATGTAATGGCGACTTAGTCTACGCAATGGCCCGGCCTCAATTGGGGTATCCCAGGTGCGCCTGGGATAACCTCCCACCGAGCTTTCAAGGTGTCTCGGGTAGAAAATGGTGCCCCTAGCCGGGATCGAACCAGCACTCCTTGCGGAACTCGATTTTGAGTCGAGCGCGTCTACCAATTCCGCCATAGGGGCTCAGGCCGGGCGGCCTGGATGGGCGCGGACTATACGGTTGGAGGCCTGTTCGTCAACTGGCCAATTCGGGGTGGCCAATTCCGGGCATTCGGCTTTCGCTCGGCCGCAGCCTTTCGATTTCGTGAAGCTACGGCCATTGTGCGGCGCGAAAAATCTTTCTAGACAGGCAGCGCAGCATTGAAGCGCGCCGCGTCTGGAGAGATTCATCTGGCGTGCTTTTGGGCTTGGTTTTTATGCATATTGTTGTCCCAAAGGTGCTGCGTTTTTTGGGCGACGTGCATCAGGAGTGCCGATGCTTCGCGGACTTTACGACTGGACCTTGTCGCTGGCGGCGAAGAAATCCGCCGAATGGTGGCTGGCCTTCATCGCTTTCGTCGAAAGCTCGGTATTTCTCGTGCCGGCCGACGTGCTCTATCTGCCGATGGCGCTGTCACGGCCGGATCGCGCCTATCGCTACGCGCTGGTCGCCACGCTGGCCTCCGTTCTGGGTGGCATAGCCGGCTGGTACATCGGCCACTACGCCTATGACACGGTGGCGCGGCCGATCCTTGAATTCTACGGCAAGTATGACGACTTCGAGACACTGCGCGTCTCGGCGGGCACCGGATTCATCGTCCTGATGCTGATCACCTCCGGCCTCGCCCATCTGCCGCCGATCAAGGTGGTGACGATCCTGTCCGGCGTCATCGGCACGCCTTTGCTGCTGTTCATCGTGCTGGCGATCGTGGCGCGCGGCGCCCGTTTCCTGTTCCTCGCCTGGCTGCTGCGCCGCTATGGCGAACCGATCCGCGAGTTCATCGAAAAGCGCCTCGGCATGATCGCCGGCGCTGGCGCAGCTGCCCTGATTTCGCTCTATATCGTCGTCAAATACGCGTTTTAGAGCATGATCCCGAACCGAAGGTCAGCGTAGCAAAAAAGTGGGCGCCAGCTTTCGGAAAAGATCATGCTCAACAAGAAGGCGAACGGCAGATCGATGACAGCGACCGTGAATGCCGACCCTGGACGCCAGCGCATGCGGACGGCGTTGTTCCTCGCCGCCGCCATGGCCGCCACCGTCGGCTCAGCGCTGGCCTTCCAGCATCTCGGCGGCTACATCCCCTGCAAGCTCTGCCTGGAGCAACGCACCCCCTATTACATCGGCGTGCCGCTGATGCTGCTGGCGGCGGCTGCGTCGACATTGCGCGCCCCCGCGTGGCTGACACGCGGCCTGCTGGCCGTCGGCGGCCTGCTGATGGTCTACGGCGTCTATCTCGGCGTCTATCACTCCGGTGTCGAATGGGCGTGGTGGCCGGGGCCGACCGACTGTGCAGCGGCTGCCGGTCCGGTCGATACCGGCGGCAAGGGCGTGCTCGATGCGCTCGACAGATTCGTCCCGCCCTCCTGCGACAAAGCGGCCGTGCGCATCCTTGGCCTGTCGCTGGCCGGCTGGAACGCCATCGCCAGTTTTGTCCTGGCCGTCATCGCCTTCCGCGGCGCCTTTGCCCGCGACTGAGCTGCACAGCGCAGAGTTCGTCCAGAAATTCGTCAGGCCGAAGCGCATGACGTGGGTTTCGAGAACCGAAGCGGAGCGTACTTACAGTACGTGAGCACCGGAAGCGCAGAAAGCTGCGTCAGGCGACCGGCATGGCGGATTTCTGCCGAACTCTATGGCTCCAGTTCGACATCCCAGTAGAGATAATCCATCCAGCTTTCATGCAGATGGTTGGGCGGGAACAAGCGGCCATTGTTGTGCAGGTCGTGCACCGTCGGCTGAAAAGGTTTCTGCAGCGGCCACATCTTGGCGTGCGCCGGCATCATGCCGCCCTTCCTCAGATTGCAGGGCGAGCAGGCGGCGACGACATTCTCCCACGTCGTCGCGCCGCCGCGATGGCGGGGAACGACATGGTCGAAGGTCAGATCCTCCGGCGTGCCGCAATACTGGCACTGGAAACGGTCGCGCAGGAAGACGTTGAAGCGGGTGAAGGCCGGATGCCGCGATGGCTTCACATAAGCTTTCAGGCTGACGACGCTCGGCAGCTTCATCGAGAAGGTCGGCGACGACACCGCGTGCTCGTATTCGGCGACGATGTTGACCCGCTCGAGGAACACCGCCTTGATGGCGTCCTGCCACGACCAGAGCGACAGGGGGTAATAGCTGAGCGGACGGTAATCCGCGTTCAGCACCAGTGCTGGAAGCCCATCCGGAGATACGGCAACCGTCACGTCATTGACCTCCTTGGTTCAGCGCATGACCCCGAAATCGGTTCGATTTTCGGAAGGGATCATGCGCAGCTTCAAAAAGTCCTACAGCGTCCTTTGCGCATCCAACTGGATGCGCGGCGCTGTAGCCTGTCGGCGCGGATACTGTAAGCCCGACATGACAGGGATGTGAAGCGGCTTGTCGATCAATCGCAGCGCTAAAAATGCATGATTTTCATGCTTTTTTACGGATTCAGCCAGGCGGCGCGGCGTCCCTGCCCCGGGTTTCACGATAATACGCCCAAAAAAGCCGTGATGCGACACCGCGCCACGGGCTCCATGATTCGGCGAGCTTGATCAGCGTTTTCTCGGGCGGGCGCGGGTCGATGCCGAGCGCGTGGCCGACCGCGCTCTGTAGAGCAACGTCGCGTGCCGGGAAGACGTCGGGGTGACCGGCGGCGAACAGAAGATAGACTTCCGCCGTCCACGGACCGATGCCTGACACCTTGGTCATCGCCGCGATCGCCTCCGCGGCGTCGAGCAAACAGAGATGATCGAGGTCGAGCCCATCGACCACCGCCTGGGCGACGGCGATCAGCCCGCGCTGTTTCGGCCGCGACAGTCCGGCTTCGCGAAAGATGGCTTCGTCAGCGGCAAGGATGGCTTGCGGCGTCAGCGGATCGACGAGTTTTGTCAGCCGCCCGAACATCGCGTCGGCGCTGGCGCGGGATACCTGCTGCGAGACGATGATCGAGGCAAGGCTTCTGAACCCCGGCTCGGACAGCCGAAGCGGCACCTCGCCGGCCATGCCGCGCACCTTTTCCAGGCGCGGGTCGAGCAGGCAGAGCGCGTCGAGCCCTTGCGAGACGTCGTCGAGCGTGGCGATGCGTTGCATGTCTGCTTGTTCCCGGCGCAAAGTGGCAGATGTAATCAGGCGCAAAATAGCAACTGGCGAAAGCGCCGCACAACCCGATTGCCGCCGAACGATGACACTCCTGACATTCCGCTTCGCGCCGAGCCCGAATGGCGAACTGCATCTCGGCCATGCCTATTCGGCGCTGCTCAATCAAAAGTTGGTCAGCACAACCGGCGGGCGGCTGTTGCTGCGCATCGAGGACATCGACACGACGCGCTGCACGCCGGAATTCGAGGCCGGCATTTTTCGCGACCTGGAATGGCTCGGGCTTGGCTGGGAACAACCGGTGCGCCGTCAGTCCGAACATTTTTCGGACTATCAGACGGTGCTCGATCGGCTGATCAGCGAGGAACTCGTCTACCCGGCCTTCATGAGCCGTGGCGAAATCCGCGCCTTCATTGCCGACCGCGAAAGGCGCGGCCGCGACTGGCAGCGCGACCCGGACGGGGTGCCGCTCTATCCCGCCGTCGACAAGGCGTTGACTATGAGGGAACGCCAGCGACGGATGGCCGAGAATGCGCCTTTCGCCTGGCGGCTCGACGTCGATGCTGCGATGGCGCGCGTCGGCACGGGTCTGTCATGGCTGGAATTTTCCGATGAAAGCCTTTGCACGACACGCACGATAGAAGCCCGCCCGCAGGACTGGGGCGACGTGATCGTGGCGCGCCGTGAAATCCCGACAAGCTATCATCTCGCCGTCGTCGTCGACGACGCGCTGCAGGGCATCAGCCACGTCGTGCGCGGCCAGGACCTCTATTCCGCCACCGGCGTGCAGCGCCTGCTCCAGGAGATCCTCGGCCTGCCGCAACCAAGCTACTTCCACCATCGTCTGGTCCTGGGCCCGGACGGACGAAAGCTGTCGAAGAGTTTTGCCGATACCGGCCTTGCCGCCTTGCGCGAGGCCGGCGCATCACCGGAAGACGTCCGGCGGTTGGTTGGGATTTAGTCCCAGACACGGTCGTTTTTGACAGGGCAGCGACCGGCAGCGAACGGCTCAAAATAAAAGCGCTCTGTAGCGATCCTTCGCGCCCCCCTCTGTCCTGCCGGACATCTCCCCCACTTGGGGGGAGATCGGACTTCATCACTGATTTCGCCAACCACCAACCGTGCAAAAAAGGACGCTGTCCGCGAAGCTGCCGATCTCCCCCCTTGTGGGGGAGATGTCCGGCAGGACAGAGGGGGGCGCTGTCCCTCCGCTATCAAAGGTTCTGCACCGCAGCAGCGTTTTTGATCCTCCCTGATCCAGAGCGCATCCTTCATTCGAGCCTATGGATCAACCGTTTGGTTTTGCTAGCCGGGTTGAACCGCATTACAGCAGTCCCGTACAAAACCCCTCACCGAGCACGCGGCAGCCTTTCAAAAATGCGCAGCATCAAGCGGTTCATCCCCGCCTCCTTTGTCGTCCTGTGGGCGACCGGCTTCATCGGCGCGCGTTATGCCATGCCGTGGGCCGAGCCTTTCACCTTCCTGGCCGCTCGTTTCGTGCTGGCCGCCGTGCTGTTGGCCGCCTTGATGGCAGCACTCGGCTCCAGGCGAGCGACGCGCAAGGAGGCGTTTCACGCGACCGGCGCCGGCATCCTGATGCATGGCGTCTATCTCGGCGGCGTGTTCTGGGCCATCCACAGGGGCATGCCAGCCGGGTTATCGGCCTTGATCGTCGGGCTGCAGCCGCTGATCACCGCAGTGATGGCCGGCCGATTTCTCGGCGAGGCGATCCTGCCGCGCCATTGGGCCGGCCTCACTGTCGGACTTGCCGGCGTGGTCATCGTGCTTTGGCCGAAGCTCGGAACGCTCGGCGGCGGCGTGACGGCCGAGACGCTGGCCGCCTCGCTTGTCTCGGTGCTTGGCATGAGCGCCGGCACGATCTGGCAGAAGCGCTTCGCCTCCGGCGGCGATCTCGTGGCGGCCACCACTTGGCAATATGTCGGCGGTGCATCGGTGATGGCTTTGGCCTCGCTCGCTTTCGAGACGCGAACCGTCATCGTCAATGGCGAGTTGATCTTCGCCATGGCATGGCTGGTGCTGGTGCTGTCGATCGGCGCCATCTTCCTGTTGATGGTGATGATCCGCGACGGCGAGATGTCGAAAGTCGCTTCGCTGTTCTATCTGGTCCCGGCCGTCACCGCGGTCATCGCCTGGCTGTTGTTCGGCGAACAGTTGAACTTGGTCCAGATCGTCGGCATGGCGATCGCGACGCTCGGCGTCGGGTTGGCAACCGCTCAGCCGACCAAAGCATGATCCCGAAAAGTGGGACCGGGTTTCGAAAAGATCATGCTCAAAACAAGAATCAGCCAACTCGCGCGCGTGCCTCCAGATAGCGGCTGATCGCGGCATTGAGTTCACCGCCGAGAATGAAGATCGCCGAGACCATATAGAGGAAGACGACCGCGACCATGATCGAGGCAAGGCCGGCATAGGTCGTCACATAGGACGAGAAACGGTCGAGATAGGCGGCGAAGATGGTCGACCCGATAAGCCAGGCAATCAGCGTGAAGATGATGCCCGGTATGATCGAGACGAAGCGGCGCTTGCCCGCAGGCAGCCAGTAATGCACCGCGAACAGCCCGCCGACGATGACGACCGAGGCGATGATGTAACGCCACAGCGTGATCGTTCCCATATAGGGTTTTACCCATTCGAAATTGGCCTCGGCCAGCCGCGCCAGCAACGGCGCAAACACCAGAAGCACGCTGATCGCCAGAAAACCTGCCGTGGCGATCAGCACGAAGGCGATACTCTGTACCCGGCGGTAGATGATGCCGCGCGTTTCGGAAACGCGGTAGGCGCGGTTGAGCGAGGTGCGCAGCGCCTCGATGCCGTTCGAGGCGAAGAAGGCGGCAAGCAGCACGCCATAGGTCAACAGGTCGGTGCGCTGCACGGTGAGCACGTTGAGCACCTCGCGCGCGATCGGCTCGGCGATCTGCTCGGGCCAGGTGTCGAAGACGATATGCACGGCGGTGTCGGCAAAAGCCTGTGCGCCGAGGAAGCTGGCCAGCGTCGTGGCGAAAATCAGAAAAGGGAACAGCGCCATCAGCGCCGTGATCGCCAGATGACTGGCCATCGCCCAGCCATCGTCTGCATCGAAATGGCCGAACGCGTCATAGAGCACGCGCTTGAGGGCTACGATCTTCCGCAACAAGAACCGCGTTCCCTTCGATTGTCTCGACGCCGCGAATATGGGAAGGGATTGCGGCAAATGGCAAGCCTAGGTCAAAACACGCTTCCTCCTGGAGAAGAGTTGCGCACCATCATCATCACCGGAGCTTCTTCCGGGATAGGCGCCTATTGCACCCGGGCGCTGAAGGCGGAAGGCTGGCGGGTGTTCGCGACGGCACGCAAGCCGGAGGACATCGCCGCCCTCGAGGCCGACGGCATCGAGGCTTTCTATCTGGATTATTGCGAACCGGGATCCATCGAGACGCTGGTGGCGTCGGTGCTGGAGCGGACCGGCGGACGGCTCGATGCCCTGTTCAACAACGGCGCCTACGCCCAGCCCGGCGCCGTCGAGGACCTGCCGGTCGCGGCGCTCAGGGAGCAATTCGAGGCGAATGTCTTCGGCTGGCATGATCTCACCCGCCGTGTCGTGCCGGTGATGCGGCGCCAGGGCCATGGCCGTCTTGTCCACTGCTCCTCGATCCTCGGCCTGGCGCCGCTGCCCTTTCGCGGCGCCTATTCGGCGTCGAAGCACGCGATCGAAGGGCTGATGCTGTGCATGCATCAGGAACTCCAGGGCAGCGGCATCCATGTCTCGCTGATCGAGCCGGGGCCAGTGACATCGAAGATCGCCACCAACGGCCTTGTGTGGTTTCTCAGGAATATCGACCGTGAGAATTCCGTGCACCGCCTCGCTTACGAGGCGCAGCTGCAACGGCTGCAGGCCGGCGGCAGCACGTCACGGCTGAAGCCCGGGCCGGCGGTGGTTCATGCGGCCTTGCGCCATGCGCTTCTGTCGCGGCGCCCGCGTCCGCATTATGTGGTAACGGTGCCGGCCAGGATCGGCGTTGTCCTCAAACGCATCCTGCCGGCATCAATGCTCTACCGCCTGCTTGCCAAACGCGCCTGAACGCAATCGACTGGAAACACTCTATGGCAACCGTCTTCAACATCCTCGCTGTTCTCGTCATGGTCGCCGTGGTGATCGTGCTGATCCGCGGCCTCATCAATATGATGCGCGGCGGCTCCGGCATGACCTCCAACAAGCTGATGCAGACGCGCGTGCTGCTGCAGTTCGTGGCATTGGTGCTGATCATGCTGGCGGTGTATTTCACCCGCAAGTGACGAGGTGGCGATTTCGGGAGGCAGAGCGTGGTCAAGCTCAACAAGATCTACACCCGTACCGGCGACGACGGCACCACCGGCCTTGGCACCGGTGAGCGGCGGCTGAAATCCGATCTGCGCATCGACGCCTATGGCACGGTCGACGAAGCCAATGCCTGCATCGGCATGGCCCGCATCCACACCGCGGCAACACACCCGGCGATCGACGCGATGCTCGGCCGCATCCAGAACGACCTTTTCGACCTCGGCGCCGATCTGGCGGTGCCGGATGACGGCAAGCCGCTCGGTTATGAGCCGCTGCGCATCACCGCTGTGCAGACCGACCGCGTCGAAAAGGACATCGACCTGCTCAACAAGGACCTGCAGCCGCTCAAATCCTTCGTGCTCAACGGCGGCACGCCGGCGGCGGCGGCCCTTCACCTCGCCCGCACGGTGGCGCGGCGGGCCGAGCGCATCATGGTGGCTTTGATGCAGGCCCCGGGCGAGCACGTCAGCCGCGAGGCGATAAGATACATCAACCGCGTATCGGACTTTCTGTTCGTCGCCGCACGCGTGGTCAATGACAATGGAAACGCCGACGTGCTATGGGTTCCCGGCAAGAACCGCTGAATCTGCCGAGGCGGAGGGGTCCGATGTTCATCCCGCTTTATGACACCAACCGGCTGCGCCACATCAAGCAGCAATATGTCACGATCGGCCTGATCGCGTTCAACACGCTCATCTACTTCGCCACCGCGCTTGGCGGCGAGCAATTCACCAACGCCGCTGTGCTGGGGCTCGGCTTCATCCCGTCGGTCGTCCACGACAGCGTCGAACTGGCTCCGCAGTTTGTCGTCATCCCGGAGAGCCTGAGCTACGTCACCTATTCCTTCCTGCATGCCGATATTTTCCATCTCGGCGGCAACATGCTGTTCCTGTGGGTGTTCGGCGACAATGTCGAGGACGCGCTCGGTCATATCCGCTTTCTCGCCTTCTATCTGCTCTGCGCCATCGCCGGCGCCTTCTTCCAGGGCCTGATCGCGTGGGACTCGCAGGTTCCGCTGATCGGCGCCTCAGGCGCCATTGCCGGCGTGGTCGCCGCCTATCTGATCCTCTATCCCAGGGTGAAGGTATGGGTGCTGGCCTTCGCCCGCATTCCGCTGCGTATCCCGGCCTTCATCCCGCTCATCCTGTGGATCCTGTTCCAGATCGTGATGTTCGCCGCCGGTGGCGAGGATCAGATTTCCTGGGCCTGCCATGTCGGCGGCATCATCGCCGGGGCCGTTCTGGTGCTCGTCTTGCGCAACCGCGCCGTAGCGCTGCTTGCCGGTGCGGACGAAGAGGCAGTGGTGGTCGCCGGCCAAATGCCTGTTGCCGCAGAGCCGGCGCCAGGCGAGCCGCTGCCGGCGCAGCCGGCGCCGCGCTGGGGACGGGCAAGCGCCTCCAGTCCGGACTGACCCGATTTTCCGGACTGAACCGATTTGAGTGCGGCGCGGATGATTTGGGCGCGCCCCGGATATTGACGTGCGGGGTCGCCGCAACTACGGAAGCGTTCCCACACCAATGCATGTCGCGCAAAACTGTGCAGCGGTTTTGCGATAACGGCATGCATGGAACACACATCCTGAAGCGCGTCGCGTGAGGTCGGCCAAATACGACGCGCTTTAGACGGTCGGAGACCAGAATTCCGTCCGGAATGTCGGCTTTCGACAACTCTGAAGAGGCGCACACTGCTATAGCGCGCCCGACTATCTTGAAAGAGGTGGCTATCGTGAAAGAGGTGACAGGCAAATGAAGATCCTTGTGCCCGTGAAGCGGGTTGTGGATGCGAATGTCAAGGTTCGTGTGAAGGCTGACGGTTCGGCGGTGGAACTCGCCAACGTCAAGATGGCGATGAACCCGTTCGACGAGATCGCGGTCGAAGAGGCGATCCGGCTGAAGGAGGCCGGCAAGGCGGAGGAGATCATCGTTGTCTCGATCGGGCCGCAGCAGGCGCAGGAGACCTTGCGCACCGCGCTCGCCATGGGCGCCGACCGCGCCATCCTGGTCAAGACCGACGAGCAGACCGAGCCGCTGGGTGTCGCCAAGGTGCTGAAGGGCGTGGTCGAGGCGGAAAAGCCCGGTCTCGTCATTCTCGGCAAGCAGGCGATCGACGACGATTCGAACCAGACCGGCCAGATGCTGGCCGCACTTCTGGGCTGGGCGCAAGGCACTTTTGCCTCCAAGGTCGTTATCGATGGCGACAAGGCCAAGGTGACGCGCGAGGTCGATGGCGGCCTGCAGACGGTGGAGCTGAAGATGCCGGCGATTGTCACCGCGGATCTTCGCCTCAACCAGCCGCGCTATGCCTCGCTGCCCAACATCATGAAGGCCAAGAAGAAGCCGCTCGACGAGAAATCTCCCGCCGATTACGGCGCCGACGTCAAGCCGCGGCTGAAGGTGATCAAGACCGAGGAGCCGGGCGGCCGCAAGGCGGGCGTCAAGGTCAAGAGCGTCGCCGAACTGGTCGACAAGCTCAAGAACGAAGCTGGCGTGCTGTAGGGCTGGGAAGGGACAAAAAGATGACAATTCTTCTGATTGCCGAACACGACAATGCGACGCTTTCCGACCAGACCGCCAAGGCGCTTTCGGCGGCACTGCAGATCGGCTCCGACGTGCATGTGCTGGTCGCCGGCAACGGCGCCAAACCGGCAGCGGACGCCGCCGCCAAGCTCAAGGGCGTGAGCAAGGTGCTGCTTGCCGAAGCCGACGAGCTCACCGAGCGTCTCGCCGAACCGCTGGCGGCGCTCGTCGTCGGCATGGCCGATGCCTATGACACGATCGTCGCGCCGGCGACCTCCTCGGGCAAGAATGTCGCGCCGCGCGTGGCAGCCCTGCTCGATGTCGCGCAGGTGTCGGAGATCATCGAGATTGTCTCGCCCGACACCTTCAAGCGGCCGATCTATGCCGGCAACGCCATCCAGACGGTGCAGTCGAGCGACGCCAGGAAGGTGATCACCGTGCGCACCGCCTCCTTCCAGGCTGCACCCGAGGGCGGTTCAGCCCCGGTCGAGACGGTTCAGGCAGCAGTCAATCCCGGCCTGTCGAGCTTCGTCGAGAACAGGCTTTCCGAGACCGACCGTCCGGAGCTGACTTCGGCCAGGATCATCATCTCGGGCGGCCGCGCGCTGGGCTCCTCGGAGAAGTTCCAGGAAGTCATCCTGCCGATCGCCGACAAGCTCGGCGCCGCCGTCGGCGCCTCTCGTGCCGCAGTCGATGCCGGCTATGCGCCGAACGACTGGCAGGTCGGCCAGACCGGCAAGGTGGTCGCACCCGATCTCTACATCGCCGTCGGCATCTCCGGCGCCATCCAGCATCTTGCCGGCATGAAGGATTCGAAGGTCATCGTCGCCATCAACAAGGACGAGGAGGCGCCGATCTTCCAGGTCGCCGACTACGGCCTCGTCGGCGACCTTTTCGTCATTCTGCCGGAACTGCAAAAGGCGCTTTGACGCCTTCTGCCAAAGCGTATTAAATTGTGAAGGGCGGGGTAGACGAAGTCGCCCCGCCCTTTTAGTTTGCACCGCACAAAAAGCAGGCCGCAAAGGCCATTTGACGGGATCGGTGTAATGAACAAGATCGAGACGATCGGCATCATCGGGGCGGGCCAGATGGGCGGCGGCATCGCCCATGTATCCGCGCTGGCGGGCTACAAGGTGCTGGTTTACGACATCTCGCCCGAGCGCATCGAAAAGGGCATCGCCACGATCAGCGGCAACATGGCCCGCCAGGTCGGCTCCGGCAAGCTCGAGGAAAAGCTGCGCAACGAGGCGATGGCGCGCATTTCGTCAGCACCGACCATGGCCGACCTTGCCGGTGCCGATCTGGTGATCGAGGCAGCGACCGAGGACGAGACGGTCAAGCGCAAGATCTACGCCCAGCTCTGCCCGCAGCTCAATCCGGAAGCCATCCTGGCGACGAACACCTCGTCGATCTCGATCACACGTCTCGCCGCGCAGACCGACAGGCCGGAGCGTTTCATCGGCATCCATTTCATGAATCCGGTTCCAGTGATGAAGCTGGTCGAACTGGTGCGCGGCATTGCCACCGAGGACCAAACCTTCGAAGCGGCAAAGGCCTATGTGAACCATCTCGAGAAGACGATCACCGTCTCGGAGGATTTTCCAGCCTTCATCGTCAACCGCATCCTGCTGCCGATGATCAACGAGGCGATCTACACGCTCTATGAAGGGGTCGGCTCGGTCGACGCGATCGACACCGCCATGCGGCTCGGCGCCAACCATCCGATGGGACCGCTGCAGCTTGCCGATTTCATCGGCCTCGACACCTGCCTGTCGATCATGCAGGTGTTGCATGACGGCCTGTCGGATTCGAAATACCGGCCCTGCCCGCTGCTGGTGAAATATGTCGAGGCCGGCTGGCTCGGCCGCAAGACCGGACGCGGCTTCTACGACTATCGCGGCGAGCACCCCGTTCCGACGCGCTGACCGGCGATACGAGCCAGCGCGCGCGGTCGCGCTGAGTGAAGACCATGCGGCTGTTCCGTCGACAGCTTCGTGGCCGCGGTTAGAAGACCGCATCGGGGCCGATCCTTGCCCGTTTGCTCGCCGACCGCCGAAGCTCGATTGATTTGGCTCAGACCAGCCCGGCAGAGCGTTTCACGTAGAGCATTCTGCAGCCAAGTGGAACCACTTGGCGTCGCACAAATGCGGCTAAAACTGCGCTGGCTGGGTCGCAACCAGCCGCGTGCCGGGCCGGCAACATCACGCGGAGGCGCAACGAAAGCGGCCTGTCCACGTGCTGCGGTCGACGAGGAGAGCGAAGGACTCCCCGCCATCGAACTTGCGGCTGATTATGCACGAAACAGTGCGTCAATAGTCGGCGATTCCGCTGCGTCTGGAAAAAGAATGGCTGTCCTAAGATCAGAAAAGCCAAGGTGTTTCGCCAGCACGGCTTTTATGATCGACCGCACGTCCGTTGTCGCAGCCAAGTCCGTCCCGCCATGAAGCCGATCAGACGCGAGCCCGGGCCAACGGTTGCCGATCCAACTGCCCGTGATGGCGCCGCCCATCAACAATGTCACACTGGCTGTGCCGTGGTCCGTGCCACCCTCCTGGTTGGGTAGCACCGAGCGTCCGAACTCGGTGACCGCCAGGATCACCGTTTCTCGCCAGGCTGAACCCGATGCTCGGGCAAATGAGACGAGGCCGCGCGCAAGAGCATCCAAACTGCGCGCCAGCCTTCCGGACTCCCCGCCTTGCGCAACATGCGTATCGAAGCCGGCCAATTCGAGCATCGCTACCCGCGGGCCGCCCGGTGCAGAAAGAGCCAGGGCCGCGTTGCTCGCCGCATCGATGAATTGGGCCGCATCGGAGGCCGCGCGGTACTCAAGCAACCCTTCGCTACCCTGTTCGCCAGGTGGGCATGTGCCCTCCGAGCAACGACGAGCGATGTCGAGCCGAGGATTGGCCAATGCGAGATCGCACAGAAGGTCGATTGACCGGTCAACAGATCGGGGCCGCCACACCGAACACTGCCGGCGCGACAACGCGGACGCAGCCCGGCCAAGCCATGCGGACCCGCCGTCATCGATCTCGCCATCGAACAGCGCCTTCTGGGCGGACGCGTGGGACCGGCCGACGCCCGGAACTGCCGTCGCGGGCACGATCGCGAGTTCACCGGCTGCAAAGTAAGGCATGAGTGGTGCGAGCGCGGGATGAAGCGCAAAAAGGCCGTCGAGCTTGAGCGCCTCCGCAACGCCGGAGCCTCCCAAGGGCACAGGTGTGCCGCGCACAGTTGCGAAATGCGGGTCGCCATATGGCGGCACGGCGGCAAGCGCATCAAGCCCGCCGCGAAGATAGACGAGCAACAGGCGGGGATCGGCAGAGATGCCCGAGGCGCCCGCCGCTCCTACACCGCCGAACGCGGACGCTAAGACGAGACCTTGCAGGGCTGCTCTTCGAGTCAGTTGCATCGTGGACGCTCTGAACGAGGGTCAACCGGCGTTCCCCTGGCCTTGAACCCCAGACGGTCTGCGTCGGGAATGAGTTCGTTTTGCAGCTGATAACGGTATATCGTCTGACCAGGGGGAACAAGCAGGCCGGCCAGTGCGGGGGCTGCGAAGGAAGTACCCGAACAGACGTTCTGCCTTAGGTTTCCCCCTTTGCTCTTCCACAATGAAAGCACATTGACGCTCGGTTCCGAATAAGACGCGCCGAAAGCCCCTTCACGCCACAGCTTTTCGCACCAGCCGGTATTGCCGCCGCATTTCTCTTGATCAGCATTGACAATATATTCGCTATCAGAAGCCGACACGCTGTATATCGCTCCCGTCTTGCTTCCCACCGTGACTGGTGATGTGTATGGCGCAGTATTCGCAGGGAAGTATGACTGGACCCAAGGCCCTTCATCGTCGTCCTGAGCATTGCCCGCCGCTACCACGATGCGGACCTGGCGGTCGGCAATCTGGTAAATCAACGCATCGAGCTCTTTGAGATTCTCCATCTGGCTTCCACGTTTGGTACTCTCCAGAAACTTCGCGCCCCAACTCAGGTTCAAAATGTCTCCAGCGACCGCATGGTCAAGAACATATCTGAGCGCGAGATTTGGCCCTCCGAGAATTTTCGTCTTCCTGTTTCTGAAAGCCTTCACAATTTTAAGTGGAGCGTTGGGGCTAACGCCCATCAGGCCGCGTTGATTCGAGCGCTTTCCTCCGATGATCCCTGCGACCATCGTTCCGTGCCCGACCTTATCGGTGGCTCTTCTCACCGCAGCCTGGTCCGGAGTGTTCGGGTAAACGTACACCGGCTGACACGGACTACTCGTACAATCCGCAATTTCTCTGACATTAAGAAGTCCCGCGAGAAACACATTAGCATCAACGCCGCTATCGACTATCCATACGGTTGCTGCATCGCTTGGAGCGGCCTGAGGTGGTCCAACCACCCTGCAGACGTTCTCAGGAACGACATCATAGCTGACCTGATTCATGACATCCGGCCCATCGCACGTCGCACCGTCGAATAGATCGACCTCAAAGGGGTCAGCTTCGCGGTACCCCTTTGAAATGAGCTTTTTAATTTCAGCTTCCGAGAAGGTTCCCGTGACCATGCTGATGCCCATATCAGGCATGTCGACCGCCTGCAGCTTGGCCCCACCTGAAATCGTTCTGTCTAGCGCACTGACATCGCGGTGGAACTCGTCGTTTCGAGTGATGTCAACGATGAAGGTCTTCTCGACCGCATCAATCTCGCTGAAATCCTCCTGGCCCGACGCTTCCTGTCCGATGATGCCCAGAACGACCAAGAGACTACCGAGCACGAATGCGCGAAATGGGCAAAGTATCATACCGCCCTCAAGTTATGTTACTACGCTGGGAATAACAGAATGCTCCTAACGCGGCTGCCTGTCCATTAAAACATACGACTGCATGTTGGGCTCTACTTGTGAGCCACACGAAATGCGTCTAGGCTATTTATACAGGCGACGGGAGTGGGCTATGCCCAAGGTAGCACTGAAGGACGGCCGGCAAGCGCAAGAGATCGGCGCGGCGATCATTGGGGCTTGGCTCAAGCTTTTGCCTGCTTCAGCAACCATCCTGACCATGGACGATCGAAACCCGCTAACGATCACTATTGATCGGGCGGCTTTTGCCGTTGGTAGCAATGTCAGGCTTCGGCAAGGATCCAACGCCGTTGTCGAGGGAATCCGAGTGCGCTCCACAACGGTAACGGTGCAACACTCACAAAAGTTGGTCCTAGAAGATTACGGCGGGCAGGACGTAAATTATACAGGCGACAGCCTGGAAAACGGTGAAGCCATCCCCGATGCCGCAGCTTATGCAGACTTGAAACGTGACCTCAAGATCGTGTTGGAAGATATTGTGGAGGACGGCGTGACGGTCGAAGTCCATCTGGACGGGCCTAAGTTGATCAACGTTGCGGTCCCCCGCCTTCCGGAAGACGTTCTGACTCGGGGCGACCTTATCGAGTATCTCCGCGAATATCACCGCTACGGCCAAGGCAGGCATTATCACGACGAGCTTGCCACCGCCGTTCTATTCGGCTGCCGCTAAGCCTACCTACTCCGGCAACCCTGCTTTCCGCATGCCCTTGAGCAGCAGGTTACGGTCCTCCTCCAGCCGGTAAGGTTCCTTGCTGGCGAACCGGACCGCCGAGAAGGACGGCGCGTCTTTCAGCACGACGGACACAAATGAGCCCGCCTCCGCGCTTCGCCCGAGCAGGGCATTCGCGGCAGCCAGATAGACGTTCACCCAGATCGGCATGGTCGACGAGCGGCTCAGCGCCACGACAGCCGGTTCGAAACGGTGGGTGACAAAGAGGGCAAGGCCGCGGAACGGCCAGAACCACGAAGGCTCGTAGAGAGGGTCGAGCACCTTAGCCCGTTTGAACCACTGCAATGCAGAGTCGGGCTCGCCGGAAAATGTGTAGTATGTCCCAAGATATGAGACCTGCTCGGGGTCATTCGGATTGAGTTCGAGAGTACGCGCGTAGAGCTGAGCTGCCACGTCGAAATCGCGGAGGTGGATGAGGATCCAACCCAGGATGTTGAGGCAGACAGGATCGTTGGGAGAAAGCAGGACGGCCTTCTTCGCCATCGCGTGGGCTTCATTGAGAACGGCGTCCGAAGGTCCCACGTCGCGAAACCACTCCAGTTGCTTGCAGTGGGCAAGCTTGGCGTAGGCACGTCCGTAGGTCGGATCGAGCTCAATGGCCCGCTCATACCACTGCCGGGCCTCCGCTTCCGCCGCAATATCGCCCAAGGGCAAGGCGTTGCCTTGAAGCACGCACTCGTAAGCCGCAAGGTTCGCCGGCGGTTTGCGGCGCGCTCTCTCGGCGCCTGCTGCCTTGAGGCGGCCGATGACAGTTCCGACGATCTTTCTGACCAGTCCATCCTGCACGTCGAAGATGTCCTGCTCCTCGCCGTCGTAATGCTCGGCCCACAGACAGTCCCCGGAGGCCGGGTCTACAAGCTCGCAGGACATGCGAATTCGCCGCCCCATTCGGCGGATCGCCCCTTCGATGACGAAATCCACGTCGAAATCCGCAACAAGGGTGGCGAGGGGCACATCCTTGAGCCGCTCCGACGCGTGGTGGGACGCCACCCTCAGCTGCGTAAACCGTGTCAGCTCAGTGGCGACGTCCTCGGTGAATCCATCGCTGAGATAGGGCTGCACGTCGCCTGCGCTCGTGAATGGGCGGATGAGTATCAAGGGCTTGTTCTGGCTTGCCGGCTGACCAGCCGATCTCTGCGGTAGCCCTTTCGGCTTCTGAAACAGCGAATAGACAGGTACCGGGCGCGGAATATTCTTGAGGGACTGTTCGCCTGCGTATTCATACGGCAGCCGAAGCGCGTCGCGAACTTCTTCATGGACCTTGCCGGAAAGACATATGCCGCCAGGGCCGGCGATCTGTTCCAGGCGCGAGGCTATGTTGACCCCGTCCCCAAATACGTCGCCCTCAGCATCGACTATGATATTGCCGAAATTGATGCCGATCCGGAGCAGGATTTCCCGGGCGGCCTCCCCGGATGCCTGGCTGGCAAGCTGCTCCTGGACCTCCACTGCGGACCGGACTGCCCCGACAGCGCTCGGAAATTCGGCGAGGATGCCATCGCCGGCCGTCCTCACAACCCGTCCGTCATGTCGCTTGATCGTGGGGGCGATTTCGTCGCGCAACAGGCGCCTGACTAGCGCAAAGGTGCCTTCTTCGTCGCGGGCCATGAGCGACGAATAGCCGACCACGTCCGCGGCAAGGATGGCCGCCGCACGTCGCTGCAGATTGTTGTCACCCGCTTCCATCGGTACCTTGACAGGTAAGCTTCGTTGACGTGGAGGTCCCATTAGCTGAAGCTTATCTTGCAGCAGTTTGCATCATTCTGTGATGCGTGTCAGCCTGTGCATGAGCGCCTGTACCGCAGTCAGAGGCATGAAATGGCGGGCCGAATGGAAAGTCGATAGTGCCGGACCACAATGCGCTGGAGGCAGGAGGCGGGACCTCCAGTCTGATCTACGGCCCAATTATGATCACCGATCCCACGCTCGGGTGTCCGGTCACTGTTGCGGCGGGCCGCGCCCGAGCGATACGCGAGGATGACCCAACTCCTCGGTTTGTGACGGGATGGGGCACGACCTTTGAAGAGGCGGCAGCCAGATGTCGGCACGAGGCCGACGAGACCTACTTCGCGCAGATGGCTCCAGAGGGACGCATCGTCCGGGGCCCCGCCAGCGAAATGCCCGGGCGCGTCGTCGAGCCGCCAAGGCTCATGCTTTTCAGCGAGGCGCAGTATCAGGGCCGGCTGCGCTGGAACCGGCATGCCGAGGATCACACTATGATCCCGGTCCGGTGGAAGAGATCGCGGCCGCTCGACTGGATTCAAAGCGATCCGCGCTTCAGCACCAGCGTGGCATGGCTGCCAGCCGGATTGTGCTTTCTCGGCTACCCGAACACTGGAGCGGCCGGACTTGCACTGGCCGACTCGAATGGTGTAGCCGCTGGATCGAGCCTCCAGGACGCGGCCGTGCGCGGCTTCTGCGAAGTCGTCGAGCGCGACGCAACTGCAATATGGTGGTATAATCGCTTAGCTTTGCCGCGGATCGACCTGCCGTCGCTCGGCGATGGACTGGTGTCGCAATACGCGCGTTGGCTGCAGTCACAGGATCGCAAATTGCATCTGCTGCACCTCACGCTCGACGTGCCGGTCCCCATTGTCGCTGCCATTTCTCATGACTTCAAAGGAGGTGAAGTCGCGCTCGGCTTCGCCGCCGGCCGATCTACGCTGGAGGCGGCTCGACGTGCAGTGGGCGAGCTAGCAGAGTGCGAGGCAAATCTCGCTCTGCTGAGGGCCGCCGTCTTCTCTGGGACAGCGAAATTCAGCTCGCGGGCGCTACGACTCTACCGTTGGCATCTGAAGGCCACTATTCACCAGCCGCACTTGTCTGGCGGTCCCCCAGTTCAGGCATCGTCAAACGCGTTGCAACTTGATTGGCAATCCTGTGTCGAAATGGCCTGCGTGCGGCAACTCGAGATCTTCGCGATCGACCTGACGGTTGACACCCCTCCGGTTATACGAGTGTTCGTGCCGGGACTTCGCCATACCAAGCCAAGATTCGACGGCGGAAGGCTCTATGATGTCCCTCTGCAACTGGATCTGAAGCCCGAGATAACCGTGGACCTGTCTGACGAGCCCTTTCCCTTCTGATCCACGTCGCCGGGCAGCTTCAACGGAAAGAGCTTGGAGGTTCGGCGGGGGCAGTACGGTCGGTCAGGGAACGTCAGCAACGGTCCGACTCGCTTTGACGATTGCTCTTGGCGCAGCGTGGACCTACAGGGTACGTCTGCCGTTGGGCAGTGGCGGCGGCTCGAAGGGCCGAGATTAGGCGCAATGCCGTCATGCACGGCTCCGTCTGCGAGTCGGCTTCGGGTCGAGGTTGCCGTAGAAGTTCTCCGAACGAAAGGCCGCGACGGGTCGAACTAGATCGTTCAGAATGAACGGGTTCTGACGTTAGAGCATCACGGTCTCCGATCGCAGGCTGTCGCTACCAGCGCACGAAAAGGCGCCCGCCGAGCGCGCCGAGAGCGGCGAGGATGGCAATCGCGATCGTGTACCAGGTGGCGACGAAAAGCGGCGAGTCGTCGAAGCAGTGTGCGGCATAGAAGGTTGCCGCCAGCCCGCCGGCGAGCAGGCCCGCAACGGCTCCGGCAAGCACCGGCCGCGTCGGCGCGCCATAGCGCAGCACCGCCAGGAAGACGGCAAGCGGACCGATGCCGATCAGCGGAATGAAGGTCAGGCAGATAAGCATGTTGCTGCCGACCAGCCGCCTGCCCCAGTCGGCCGCAGGCACCGAAAGGAGTTCCAGACCCACGGCTACGGCCACCAGCAGCGGTGCGGCAATCATCCAGGTCGCCGCCCTGCTCGTTGCTGCACCGGGTGTCGACAGGGCGCGGATCAAGGCGAAGGCGCTGACCGCCAGAGCCGTCGTGAACACAAACTTGGCAACGAAACGCGTCGTATACATGGCGGTGGCGATGTCGGTGCGTGGGCCGATCGCCAGCCAGAAAACCACCGCCGCGATCAGCGTAGCCGCACCTGCGCCTATCCACCAGGCCGAGCCAAGCGGCATCGCCGTGCTGCGGACATCGGCGTCGAGCGCCTTGATGAGATCGTCGGTCCTCATGTCATTCCCGCCTGAACTGTTTGGCCCGCCCGAATTGTTTGGCCCCGAACCGTTTGGCAATGGCGGCGAGACCGCGATGCAGCGACACGCGCACCGCCGTCTCGCTGATGCCGAACCTCGCTGCCGTCTCGCCGATGGAACGGCCTTCGACCGACACCGACGAAACCACCGAACGCTGCGCCGGCGGCAGGCCGTCCAGGGCCCGGGTGATGTCGCGCCCGCTGACCGTTTCGGCCTCCGGTTCGGCGAAGGTCTCTGCGATCTCGTCGATCTCGATCTCGATGCGCCGGCCGCGCCGTCGAAAGGCGTCGATCAGCTTGAAGCGCGCTATGGCGTAGACCCAGGGCAGCACAGGCAGATCCTGGCGCCAGGTATGCCGCTTCACGTGAATGGCCAGCAAGGTTTCCTGCACGACATCCTCGGGATCGACCCCGCCCTGAACGATCTTGCGCCTGATGAAGCCGCGAACCAGAGCAGCCGTCCGGCGCAGAAAGTCGGCGTAGGCCCTTTCATCTCCCGCGATCGCGGCCCGCATCAGCCGGGAAAGCTCGGCCTCGTCCTTGCCGGTCACAAGAGTTCACTCCCCGATAATTCGCGCCTCGGCGCTGATTTGTTACGTGGCCGGCGAAATAATGTCCAAGCCAAAGTAAGGAATATCACGAAGGTTTCACCTCCAGCGCCCGATTACTCAGCTCACCAATGTTGACTGCACCGATCAGGAATTGATAGTGCAGCCATGCTAAATCAAAGACCATCGAGATCGAGCGGGATGACGTCCATGAAACATGCTCTTTCCGTCCTTGCCGGAGCCACAGCACTTGCAATCAGCCTGGTCGCCAGCCCGGTTATGGCCCAGGACAGCGGCATCGTCGTCTACAATGCCCAGCATGAGAGCCTGACCAATGCCTGGGTGGAAGGTTTCACCAAGGAAACCGGCATCAAGGTAACCGTTCGCCACGGCGGCGATAGCGATTTTTCCAACCAGATCGTTGCCGAAGGCGCCGCCTCGCCGGCCGACGTGTTCCTGACGGAAAACTCACCCGCCATGGTGCTGGTCGAGTCATCAGGCCTGTTCGCGCCGGTCGACGCCGACACGCTGGCGCAGATTCCCAACGAGTACCAGCCGGCCAGCGGCAAGTGGGTGGGCATCGCCGCGCGCAGCACCGTCTTTGCTTACAACAAGACCAAGCTGACTGCCGAGCAGTTGCCCAAGTCGCTGCTTGAACTCGCCGATCCGAGCTGGAAGGGACGCTGGGCCGCTTCCCCGTCCGGCGCCGATTTCCAGGCGATCGTCAGCGCGCTTTTGCAGCTCAAGGGTGAGGCCGCAACGGCCGACTGGCTGAAGGCGATGAAGGCGAACTTCACCGCCTACAAAGGCAACAGCACGGTGATGAAGGCGGTCAATGCCGGCGAGGTCGATGGCGGCGTGATCTATCACTATTATTACTACGGCGACCAGGCCAAGACCGGCGAGAACAGCAAGAACGTCGGGCTGCACTATTTCAAGAACCAGGATCCGGGCGCCTTCGTCTCGGTTTCCGGCGGTGGCGTGCTGGCCTCCAGCAAGCACCCGAAGGAAGCCCAGGCCTTCCTGAAATGGGTGACCGGCAAGGGTGGTCAGGACGTGCTGAAGACCGGCAATTCCTTCGAATACGCGGTCGGCAAGGGCGCGCAGTCCAATCCGGCGCTGGTGCCGCTGGCCGATCTGCAGGCGCCGAAGGTCGACGCGACGACGCTGAACTCCAGGAAGGTGACCGACCTGATGACGGCAGCCGGCTTGCTTTAGTTCGCGTTCGTCCTAAAACGGCAGCCGACTGCGCTCCCGCGGGAATTCGCTTCCGCAGGAGCGCTCTGTTTTTCGAGGTGGCATTCGTCCATGACGACAAGCTGCATTTTTGGCCGTGTTTGCGGCTCTGCGAACGTTTCCGCCACCGGGCGGCAACGGCTCGGCGTCTGAGCTGATGCAGCCTGCGGCCGACCTTGCACGTTCAGGCTTGCCGACCGGCATGGAGGCTGTGCATTGGAGGCGCCGGCGGTCGATATCCTGGATTTCGCTCGCCGCCATCCTGGTCTCACTGTTCTCGCTGCTGCCGCTCGCCTTCATCATCTGGATTGCCGTGCAGACCGGCTGGGAAACCGTATCGGCATTGGTCTTCCGGCCACGTGTCGGCGAGCTCCTGGTCAACACCCTGCTTTTGGTGGTGCTGGCGGTGCCGATCTGCATTGTGCTCTCGGTGGCGCTGGCCTGGCTGACCGAACGCAGCAGCCTTCCCGGTGCCCGGCTGTGGGCCTGGCTGTCGGTGGCGCCGCTCGCCATCCCCGCCTTCGTCCACAGTTATGCCTGGATCACCCTGGTGCCGGGACTGCACGGGCTGTGGGCCGGCGTACTGGTTTCCGTCGTCGCCTATTTCCCGTTCCTCTATCTGCCGGTGGCGGCAGCCTTGCGCCGGCTCGATCCTGCTCTCGAAGATGCCGCGGCAGCCGTCGGCCTCGGGCCATGGCGCGTGTTCCGGCGGGTCGTGCTGCCGCAGCTCAGGCTCGCCGTTTGCGGCGGCTCGCTGCTGGTCGGCCTGCATCTCCTGGCCGAGTACGGCCTCTACGTGTTCATCCGCTTCGATACCTTCACCACGGCAATCGTCGACCAGTTCCAGTCGACCTTCAACGGCCCCGCCGCCAACATGCTGGCTGCGGTGCTGGTGACATGCTGTTTCGTGCTGCTCGGGATCGAAGTGCTGGTGCGCGGCGAGGAGCGCTATGCCCGCGTCGGCTCGGGCGCCGCGCGGCAGCAGCAACGCACAAGGCTCGGCCGCGCCACCATCCCCTGCCTGCTGCTGCCGGTCGTCACCACGCTGCTGGCACTCGGCGTGCCGTTCGTCACCATCGGCCGCTGGCTTGTGGCCGGCGGCGCCGATGTCTGGCGCCTCGATGAGATCGGCCTGGCGCTCGGCCAGACCCTGTTCCTGGCGCTCGCCGGCGCCCTGCTTGCCACTATCGCCGCCATGCCGATGGCGTGGATCTCGATCCGCGCGCCGGGGCCGCTGCAGCGCCTTCTGGAGGGCTGCAACTACATCGTCGGCTCGCTGCCAGGCGTCGTCGTGGCGCTGGCACTGGTCACCATCACGGTTCGCATCGCTCTGCCGCTCTATCAGACCCTGTTCACGATCCTCGTTGCCTATGCGCTGATGTTCCTGCCGCGCGCCCTGATCAGCCTGCGGGCGTCGATCGCGCAGGCGCCGGTCGAGCTCGAACGCGCCGCCGCCAGTCTCGGCCGGCCACCGCTCAGGGCGCTGTGGTCGACGACGATCCGCCTGTCGGCGCCGGGTGCCGCGGCGGGCATGGCGCTGGTGGCGCTCGGCATCATGAACGAATTGACCGCCACGCAGATGCTGGCGCCCAACGGCACCCGCACGCTGGCGATGGCGTTCTGGGCCCACAGCGGCGAGATCGACTATGCGTCCGCCGCACCTTACGCGCTCATCATGGTGGCGATGTCGCTGCCGCTGACCTGGCTGCTCTACGTTCAGTCGAAGCGGATGGCCGGGCGATGAGCTTCCTCGAACTCACCGATGTGCACAAGCACTACGGCCCGGTGGCCGCACTGGCCGGCGTCGACCTCAGTGTGGCCAGCGGCAGCCGCACGGCGATCGTCGGACCGTCCGGCTGCGGCAAGACGACCCTGCTGCGGTTGATCGCCGGCTTCGAAGCGCCGGACCAGGGTCGCATCGTGCTCGACGGCGAGGTGCTGGCCAATGGCGACGCCGCGGTGCCGGCATATCGGCGCGGCATCGGCGTGGTGGCGCAGGACGGCGCCCTGTTCCCGCATCTGAGCATCGCCGCCAATATCGGTTTCGGCATGCGGCATCACCAGGACAAGCGCAGCGAGCGTATCGCCGAGCTCGCCTATATCGTCGGGCTCGATAAGGCGATCCTGAAACGGCGGCCGCACGAGCTCTCAGGCGGCCAGCAGCAGCGTGTGGCGTTGGCCCGCGCCATGGCCATGAAGCCGCGGCTGATGCTGCTCGACGAGCCGTTCTCGGCGCTCGACACCGGCCTGCGCGCCTCGATGCGCAAGGCGGTGGCCGAGCTTCTGGAGACCGCCGGCATCACCACGATCCTGGTCACGCACGACCAGGCCGAGGCGCTGTCCTTTGCCAGCCAGGTCGCGGTGATGCGCGACGGCAAATTCTCGCAGGTCGGCACGCCGCGCGAGCTTTATCTCAAGCCGAAGGACCGGATGGTCGCCGAATTCCTCGGCGACGCCATCATCCTGCCGGCCAGGATCGCGGACGGCTTCGCCAGCTCGCCGCTCGGCCGCATCGCCGTCGACAGCACCGAGCGGCGCGATCTCGTCCGCATCATGCTGCGGCCGGAACAGGTGCTTTTGAAACGGACATCGCGCGAAGGCATGTCGGGCACGGCGGACATGCTGTTCGGCGAGGTGACGGAATCCGAATTCGCCGGCTCGATGTGCACCATCGCGGTGCGGCTCTTGAACAGTCCCGATCCGCCGGACGCAGCCGCGATCGGCAACACGCCACTGGTCCTGCGCAAGCCGGGCATGGACACACCGACGGTTGGCGAGATCGTCCGACTGACGGTGTCGGGCAAGGCGCATGTGTTTGCCTGAACGCTCGGGTAGCGCGCCGATCAGGCCGACAGGCCGGCTTCAATCGACCCGCTTGCCGGCCTGATCGAACCAGTGCAGCTTTTCGGCAATGGCCACGACACGCAACTGGTCGCCGGGCTTTGCGGTGGCGCGCCCTGAGACGCGCACGATGATACGGCTGCCGGCTGCGGCGCAGTGAAGAAAGCTTTCGGCCCCGACCGGCTCGACCGCTTCGACTGTCGCCGGCAGGACGAGCGCACCGGACAGCGCCTCCGCATTGAAGGTGACGTCGGCATCTTCAGGGCGAAACCCCAGCGTCACGGCTTGTGTTCCGGGAGCCGCAAAGCCGATCGCGGTTCCGTCAGCCAGCATCGGGCCTGAGGAACTTCCGGTCAGCGCCAGAAGATTCATCGGCGGCGCGCCGATGAAGGAAGCGACGAAGATCGACGCCGGCTTTTCGTAGATGTCGAGCGGCGCGCCCGTTTGCTCGACCCGCCCGGCGTTCATGACAACAAGGATGTCGGCCAGCGTCATCGCCTCGAGCTGGTCGTGAGTGACATAGACCGAGGTGACGCCGAGCGTGCGCTGCAGGTTCTTGATCTCGACCCGCATCTGCCCGCGCAATTTGGCATCGAGATTGCTGAGCGGCTCGTCGAACAGGAAGACTTTCGGATTGCGCACGATGGCGCGGCCCATGGCGACACGCTGGCGTTGACCGCCGGAAAGCTCGCGCGGCCGCCGGTCGAGCAGCGCCGAAAGCTCCAGCACCTTGGCGGTCGAACGCACCCTGCTGTCGATCTCGTCCTTCGGCGTGCCGCGATTGCGCAGGCCATAGGCCATGTTGTCATAGACTTTCATATGCGGGTAAAGCGCGTAGTTCTGGAACACCATGGCGATGTCGCGCTCGGTCGGGCCGATGGCGTTGACCACCTTGCCGTCGATGGCGACTGTGCCGGCGGAAATGGTCTCCAAACCGGCGATCATCCTCAGCAGCGTGGACTTGCCGCAACCGGAGGGGCCGACCAGCACGCAAAGCTCCTTGTCGGGAATGGCGATGGAAACCCCCTTCACGGCTTCGACGCCGCTCGGATAGACCTTCTTCACGTCCTTCAGATCGACGGTCGCCATCAGCTTCTCACTTTTCGGATTCGACCAGGCCGCGCACGAACCAGCGTTGCATCAGCACCACCACCAGGATCGGCGGCACGATGGCCAGCATCGCGGTGACCATGACCAGGTGCCATTCGGTATCGGCATCGGCAAAGGAAACCATCTTTCTCAACGCGATGACGATGGTGTTCATGTCGTTGCTGTTGGTGACCAACAGCGGCCAAAGATACTGCGTCCAGCCGTAGATGAAGAGGATCACGAACAGCGCCGCGATGTTGGTGCGCGACAATGGCAACAGGATATCGAAGAAGAAGCGCCATGGCCCGGCGCCGTCGACGCGCGCCGCCTCGAGCAATTCCCCCGGTATGGTCATGAAGAACTGGCGGAACAGCAGCGTCGCGGTGGCCGAGGCGATCAGCGGGATGATCAGGCCGGCATAGGTGTCGATCATGCCGAGATCGACCATCACCTTGTAGGTCGGCAGGATGCGCACCTCGACGGGAAGCATCAAGGTGATGAAGATCAGCCAGAAGAAGGTCATGCGCAGGGGAAAGCGGAAGAAAACGATCGCATAGGCCGACAAGATCGAAATGCAGATCTTTCCCACCGCAACACCGAGCGCCATGATCGTGGTGTTGAGGAGCAGTTGGCCGACGCTGACACCGCCGATGCGGCCAATGCCGCCGAACAGCGCCTCGCTGTAGTTGTTCCACAGCTGGCCGCCGGGCAAGAGCGGCAGCGGCGGCCTGAGGATGGTTTGCAGCGTGTGTGTCGAGGCAACGAACGTGTAGTAGATCGGGAAAGCCACGATCAATATGCCGAGGATAAGCACGGCATGGGCGATGAAAGTGCGGAGCGGGGACTGGCCGATCATCGCTGCCCTCAGCCGTAATGGACTTTGCGTTCCACGTAGCGGAACTGGATAGCGGTGAGCGCAATGACGATTGCCATCAGGATGACCGACTGCGCCGCCGAGTCGCCCAGGATCAGATTGACGAAGCCGTCATTGTAGACCTTGTAGACCAGCGTCTCGGTCGCCTTGCCCGGCCCGCCGCCGGTGACGGCATGAACGATGCCGAACGTATCGAACAGGGCATAGACGGTGTTGACGACCAGCAGGAAAAAGGTGGTCGGCGCGAGCAGCGGGAAGACGATGGTCCAGAAGCGCTTGGTCTCGCCGGCGCCGTCCATGGCCGCCGCCTCGATCAGCGTTTTCGGCACTGCCTGCAGACCGGCGACGAAGAACAGGAAATTGTAGCTGATCTGCTTCCAGGCAGCCGCCGACACCAGCAGGATCATGGCGTGGGTGCCGTTGAGCAGCGGGTCCCAGGCGATGCCGAGGCTTCGCAGCAAATAGGCCAACGAGCCGATTGAAGGATTGAACAGAAAAAGCCACAGCATGCCGGCAATCGCCGGCGCCACGGCATAGGGCCAAATCAACAGGGTGCGGTAGAGGCCTTTGCCGCGCACCGCCTTCTCGGCCATGACCGCAAGCAGCAGGGCCACGCACATCGCGACGATCGCGGTCGCAAGCGAGAACACCACGGTGACCTTGATCGAATTGAGGTAGGCCGGATCGGCCAGCACCTTGCGGAAATTGGCAAACCAGACAAACCTGGTCCTCAGCCCGAACGGATCCTGTCTGAGCATCGACTGGTAAAGCGCCTGACCGGCCGGCCAGTAGAAGAAAACCAGTGTTATGGCGAGTTGTGGCGCCACCAGAAGATAGGGCAGGATCTTGTTGGGAAAGACGACGCGGGGAGACAGGCTGATTTCCTTCGCTATCTCGGGGACGCCCACGCGAACTCGCGTGGGCGAATATTCAAACAGACACCAACCGAGATAAACTCGTCAGTTCTCCAGCGCTTCCTTGATTGCGGCGTTGCCGCGCGTAACCGCGTTGTCAAGCGCCTGCTGAGCGGTTTGCTGGCCGGCCAGCATCTTCTCGAACTCCTCGTTCTGGATATCGCGCACCTGCGGCAGGTTCGGCAGGCGCACGCCCTTCGAGTTGTCGGTCGGCGCCTTGCCAGTCATTTGCAGGATGGGTGTCTCACGGCCGGGGTTCTCGTCATAGAAGCCCGATTTCTTGGTCGCCTCGTAGGCAGCAAGCGTCACCGGCAGGTATCCCGACTTCTGGTGCAGATATTCCTGCACATCGGTCTTGGACAGGTAGGCGAAGAACGCCGCGACACCCTTGTATTGCTCGTCCGACTTGGCACCGAACACCCACAGGCTGGCGCCGCCCGGCGTGGTGTTCTGCGGTGCGCCCTTGGCGTCGCTGTCGTAGGGAAGCTGGCCGATGCCGTAGTTCATGCCGGACTTGACGATGTCGCCAAGGCCGCCCGACGATTCGGTGAAGATGCCGCATTCGCCGGCGAGGAATATCTGCTTGGCTTCGGAGGTGCGCCCGCCATATTTGAAGGTGCCATCCTTGGCGAGATCCGCGAGCGCCTGGAAGTGGTTGACAAAAATCGGCGCGTTGATCTTGAGTTCGACATCGCCGCCGGCCAGGCCGTTCTGCTGGGTCGCCCACGACACATCATTCCACGCCGCGAAATTCTCCAGATGGATCCAGGTCAGCCAGGTCGAGGTATAGCCACAAGGGGCGGCGCCGCTCGTCTTGATCTTCTTGGCGGCTTCCCACACCTCGTTCCAGGTCTTGGGCGGGTTGTTCACGTCGAGGCCGGCCTTCTGGAAGATGTCCTTATTGTAGTAGAGGATCGGCGAGGAGGAGTTGTAGGGGAAGGACAGCATGGTGCCGTCCGGCTTCGAATAATAGCCGACGATACCGGGCAGGTACTGGCTCTTGTCGAAGGTCATCCCGGCACCGGTCATCACCTCGGCCACCGGCTTGATCGCACCCTCGGCCGCCATCATCACGCCGGTGCCGACGTCGAACACCTGGAGGATGTCGGGCGCCTGGCCGGCGCGGAAAGCGGCGATGCCGGCGTTCAGCGTCTCCGGATAGGTGCCCTTGAACACCGGAACCAGTTCATAGTCGCTCTGGCTGGCGTTGAAATCCTTGGAGATCTTGCCGACGACCTCGGCGTTGGCGCCGGTCATGGCGTGCCACCAGCTGATCTGCGTGACGGCGAAGGCGGAGGTGGTGGAAAGCAGGGTCAAGGTGGCGGCGACACCGGCCGCGAAGCCGAAGAACTTCATGTTTCATCTCCCGTTTGTCATTGGCGAAAGGGGCACTCTCGCAAAGCCAATATGTGCCGCCCGTGACAATTGGACAACGGTTTTGTTGCGGACCGATGAACTTGATTTCCACTTAAAGTAGCGCACGCTTCCGAATAGGAGCCGGTGGAAAGGAATTGCCAAGCCGGCTTACGAACAAACCGGCAATAATCGCCGGCGCCTAAAAGCGCGTCGCACTTTGCGCGACATGCATTAGTCCGACTTGCCGAGCGCCGTCTCGACCAGCCGCTTGGCGTCCGGGCTCGACCATTCTGCCGGGCCGTTCATGTGGGCAATCAGGCAGCCTTCACCGTCGATCAGCATGGTGACCGGCAGGCCGAGCGCCAGGCCGCGTGTCTTGAGATCGTTGAACAGCGCCATCGTCGAATCGCGGTAGTAGCCGAGCGCCTTGACGCCGGTCTCCTCGAGGAACTTCTTCGGCTTGCTGTCGTCGCCGGCATCGACATTGACCGCGACGACCTCGAAGGCATCGCTGCCCATTTCGTTCTGCAGCGCGTCGAGCGCCGGCATTTCGGCGCGGCAGGGCGCGCACCATGTCGCCCACAGATTGAGCAGCACCGTCTTGCCGGCATGGTCGGCGAGCGTCATCGGCTTGCCGTCGGGGCTGTTGAAGGCAAGGCCCTTCAGCGATTGCGGCGGATCGGCCGGCAAAAGTGCTGCAACCTGGCCGGTGGCAGCCGCCGCGACCGTCTTGGCGCGGTCGGACTTGGCGGCGCAGGCGACATCGTCCTTGCTGTCGCCGACCGCGACTTGAGCGGGGGCGTTGTTGCCAGAACCGCTTTCGCTGACATATACCGCGACCGCGCCGGCCAGCACGCCTGCCACCAAAGCGGCGAGGATGAGGCGCGGGGCCGGGAAAAATCGATTGCCGTCTGCCATTTTTTAAAACTGCTCCGGAGCACGGGTTATAGCGATGAGCGACAAGAAGGCCAGCAACCAGATGTGGGGCGGACGTTTTGCCTCGGGTCCGGCCGCGATTATGGAAGCGATCAACGCGTCGATCTCGTTCGACCGCAAACTCTACGCGCAGGATATCAGAGGCTCGATCGCCCACAGCGAGATGCTGGCGCAAACCGGCATTATTTCGGCGGCCGATCAAGAAAAAATCGCTCACGGGCTGAACACGATCCTGGCAGAGATCGAAGCCGGCACGTTCGAGTTCTCGACCAGGCTGGAAGACATCCACATGAATGTCGAGGCCCGCCTTGCCGAGCTGATCGGCCCGGCTGCCGGCCGCCTGCATACCGCCCGTTCGCGCAACGACCAGGTGGCGGTCGATCTCAGGCTATGGGTCAAGGACGAGTACTTTCGCGTCGCCGAGGCGCTGAAGGGCCTGATCACGGCGTTCCTGGAGCGGGCCGAGGAGCATGCGGCAACGGTGATGCCGGGCTTCACCCACATGCAGGCGGCTCAGCCGGTAACCTTCGGCCATCACTGCATGGCCTATGTCGAGATGTTCTCGCGCGACCTGTCGCGTGTTCGCGACGCTATCGAACGGATGGACGAAAGCCCGCTCGGTGCGGCCGCGCTTGCCGGCACCAGCTTTCCGATCGACCGGCACCAGACGGCCAAGGCGCTCGGCTTCCGTGAGCCGATGCGCAATTCCCTGGACAGCGTTTCGGACCGCGATTTCGCGCTCGAGTTTTTGGGGCTGGCGGCGATCTGCGCGACGCATCTGTCGCGACTGGCCGAAGAAATCATCATCTGGTCGACGCCGCAATTCGGCTTCGTCAGGCTGTCGGACTCATTCTCCACCGGCTCCTCGATCATGCCGCAGAAAAAGAACCCCGACGCCGCCGAGCTGGTGCGCGGCAAGACCGGCCGCGTCACCGGCCATCTGGTTGGCCTGCTGACTGTCATGAAGGGCATGCCGCTGACCTACGGCAAGGACATGCAGGAAGACAAGGAATCCGTGTTCGACGCCGCCGAGACGCTCGACCTGATGCTGGCGGCGATGACCGGCATGGTGCGCGACATGACGGTGAATGCCGCCGCCATGAAGAAGGCCGCCGGGTCAGGCTATGCGACCGCGACCGATCTTGCCGACTGGCTGGTGCGTAGCCTCGGTCTGCCGTTCCGCGAAGCGCACCACTTCACCGGCCGCGCCGTAGCGCTGGCCGAAGAAAGGAAGATCGGGCTCGACAGGCTGCCGCTGGAAGACTTGCAGTCCATTCACCCCGGCATCACGACGGACGTGTTTTCGGTGCTTGCCGTGCAGAACTCGGTGAAGAGCCGCACGAGCTTCGGCGGCACCGCGCCGTCGGAAGTGAGGAAGCAGATCCGCTACTGGAAAAAGCGCATTGCCAGGGCGTGATGCCGGGGTGCAATGCCGGAAAAACTCGGCTAAAAGCGGCGGGCAAAAGTTTCGGACGGATGGATCGATGACCGCAAGCAGGATTTTGGTGACGCTGACGCTGCTGGCGGCGCTGGCAACCGTAACGGCCTGCGGTAGGAAAGCCGGGCTCGATACGCCCTATGAGGCGGCCGTGCAGGCGCGCAAGGATGCCCAAAAGGCAGAGCAGCCCGTGCCGCCGGAGCCGGAAAAACCGGTCGAGGACAAAAAGTTCATTCTCGATCCGTTGATCTAGAGCCGATGAGATCGGCCGATCTCGTCGTGCTCCAACTTCCGGAACCACTCTCGTGAACCATTTCGACTACCGCGACGGCGTGCTGCATGCCGAGGACGTGGCGATATCAGAGATCGCCGCAAGCATCGGCACGCCGTTCTATTGCTATTCGACGGCGACGCTGACCAGGCATTTCCGCGTGTTTGCGCAGGCCTTTGCCGGGCTCGACGCGCTGGTCTGCTATGCCATGAAGGCGAATTCCAACCAGGCTGTGCTAAAAATCCTGGCAAAACTCGGTGCCGGCGCCGACGTGGTCTCGGAAGGCGAACTGCGCCGCGCGCTGGCCGCCGGCATTCCGGCCAACAAGATCCTGTTTTCCGGCGTCGGCAAGACCGCGCGCGAAATGGATCTTGCACTCTCGGCCAGCATTTTGTGCTTCAACGTCGAATCCGAGCCTGAACTGGAATTGCTGTCGGCCCAAGCCGCGGCGCTGGGCAAGGTGGCGCCGATCTCGCTGCGCATCAACCCGGATGTCGATGCCAAGACCCACAAGAAGATCTCCACCGGCAGGGCCGAGAACAAGTTCGGAATTCCCTGGCAGAAGGCGCGAAAGGTCTATGCCCGCGCAGCTGAGCTGCCTGGCATCAAGGTCACCGGCATCGACACTCATATCGGCAGCCAGATCACCGAGTTGCAGCCCTTCGACGACGCCTTTGCGCTGCTGGTGGAACTGGTCGGCGTGCTGCGCGCCGACGGGCACGCCATCGAGCATATCGACCTCGGCGGCGGCCTCGGCATTCCCTACCGCGTCGACAACAGCCCGCCTCCCCTGCCGGACGCTTATGCTCAGATTGTCAAGAAGCACGTCGCCAAGCTCGGGCTGAAGGTGATGTTCGAGCCGGGCCGGCTGATATCAGGCAATGCCGGCATCCTGGTCTCGCAGGTGATCTTCGTGAAGGAGGGCGACGCCAGGAATTTCCTGGTCGTCGACGCCGCGATGAACGATCTGATCCGGCCGACGCTCTATGACGCCTTCCATGACATCAAGCCGGTGGTGCAGCAGCCGGCCGCGGCGCCGCGCATGACGGTCGACGTGGTCGGCCCGGTCTGCGAGACCGGCGATTATCTCGGCCTCGACCGCGACCTGCCGCGGCTGAAGGCCGGCGACCTGATCGCCGTCGCCACCGCCGGCGCCTATGGCGCGGTGCAGGCCGGCACCTACAACACCAGGCCGCTGGTGCCTGAAGTGCTGGTCGACGGCGACCGTTTCCATGTCGTGCGCCGGCGCCAGACCTATGACGAGCTGATCGGCCTGGATTCGCTGCCCGATTGGCTTGAATAGACCCATGATCCCGAAAAAGTGAGAACCGGTTTTCGGAAAGGATCATGGTCAAACAAGAATAGATCGTCTGCGGCGCTACAGCCGGTGCTGGAGGAGCGCCCTGGTCTCGGCGATCCTGCCTTCGTCGCGGCGATAGAACGTCCACTGCTTGATACGCTTGCTGCGCAGAAGGCCGGCCTGGGTCAGCACCCGCATATGCTCGCTGAGCGTCGCCTGGGTGATGCCAAGCTTTTCCGCAATCAGCAGCGCGCAGACGCCGTCCTCGACCAGATCGCCATCGGTCTGCGGCGGAAAATGCTCGCGCGGATCCTTCAGCCAATCGAGGATTTGCAGCCTGCGCTCGTTGGCGATCGCCTTGAAGACATCAATCTCTTGCATTTAGCCATTTTGCTAAGTTACTAAGTGATGTCAACCCTTGGGAGCAGACCATGCTGAACGGCAATAGCATCACCCGCGAACGCATCGCCGCAATGGAACCGCGCATCCGGCCCTTCGTGCGCCACACGCCGGTGCTGCGCGTCGACATGGCCGATTTCGGCCGTCCGCCTCTTGGCGTCGACCTGAAGCTCGAATGCCTGCAGCATTCCGGCTCGTTCAAGGCGCGCGGCGCGTTCACCAATCTTTTCGAGCGGCCGGTTCCCAAGGCTGGCGTCGTCGCCGCATCGGGCGGCAATCATGGTGCCGCGGTCGCCTACGCTGCCATGCGGCTCGGCCACAAGGCGACCATCTTCGTTCCCGAAGTCAGCCCGCCGGCCAAGCTCGAACGCATCCGCGGCTATGGCGCCGAGTTGGTCGTCGGTGGCGCGCGCTATGCCGAAGCGCTGGCCGCCAGCGAAGACTTTGCCGAAAGGTCCGGCGCGCTGCAGATCCATGCGTTCAACCAGGAGGAAACGCTGATCGGGCAAGGCACGCTCGGCCTTGAGATCGAGACCGACCTGCCTGAACTCGACACGCTGCTGGTCGCCGTAGGCGGCGGCGGCCTGATCGGCGGCATCGCCGCCTGGTTTGCCGGCCGCATCACGACCATCGCCGTCGAGCCGGAGGGCGCGCCGACGCTTCATCGCGCCTTCGAGGCCGGCCGGCCCGTCGATGCGCCGACTGAGGGCATCGCCGCCGATTCGCTGGCGCCGAAGCGCGTCGGCGAAATGATGTTTCCGATCGCCGAGGCCTTCGTCGAGCGTTCCATACTGGTCAGCGACGACGAGATCATCGCCGCGCAGGCGGCGCTTTGGGACCGGGTGCGAATCATCTCCGAGCCGGGCGGCGCAGCGGCCTTCGCGGCGCTCCTGTCCGGCCGCTACGTGCCGGCTGCGGGCGAGCGTGTCGCCGTGCTGGTCTGCGGCGCAAACGCCAATCCGGCTAAATTCTGACGATAGCGGGGGCAGTCCTGTTCACGTTTTAGGGAACTGCCTCGCCTTCGCCGTGTTTCTTGGTATGTTTGGAGCGACGTGCATCTAAGACTTTGAGTCCTTCGCATCCGATTTTCGGGCCGGTGCGATAGATTTGTGAGGTTCGGGTTATCCCGCCCGAACAGGAAGGGCCGATGACGCAACGACCCACCTTCACCAGCGATCGCAGCCTGGCCGGGCGCCTTGCCCTGAGCCGGCTGGCGACGCGGGTCTCGATGACGGTCGAGCGTGGTTGGCCGTTGCTGCTTCCGCTCGTCATCGTCGCCAGCCTGTTCCTCAGCGTCTCGTGGCTCGGCCTCTTCCTTTTACTGCCCGACATGGCGCGCATCGGTCTTGTGGCTGTGTTCGCCATCGCAGCCCTTGTCGCGCTCTATCCCCTGCGTTTCTTCCGGGTGCCGTCCAGTGCCGAGATCGATCGGCGCATCGAGGCGGCCAACCTATTGCTGCACAGCCCGGTGCTGGTGCAGACGGACCGGCCAAGCGGCAGGGAAAGCATTTTTTCGCAAGCGCTGTGGCGCGAGCACCAGAAACGCATGGCCGAAAAACTCGGCAACCTCGGTGGCGACCTGCCACGCACCCGGGTGCCGGAGCGCGACCCGTGGGGGCTGCGCGCCGTGGCGGCGCTTGTGTTGGTCACCGCTTTCGCCTTCTCGTTCGGGCCGTCGGGCGGCCGCATAGCAGACGGGTTCAGTGCCCACGCGGCGCGCGATGCCGTGCCGCCGCGCATCGACGCCTGGGTGACGCCGCCGGCCTACACCGGCAGGGCGCCGGTCTTCCTCACTTCACCAGCCCTCGCCAACCCGGCCCTCGCCAGCAATGGCAATCAGGCGCCGTCCACCTTCACCGTTCCGGAAGGCAGCGATGTGTCGCTGCGCGTCACCGGCGGCTCGGGCGAGGAAACGCTGAGCTATGCCGACGCCGACGGCAACGCCCGCACCATCGAGCCGGCCGGGCAGCAGGCCGACGCGGCCAAGCCGGCGGCGGCAACGCCCTCCACGGCAACGCCCTCCACGGTGCGCCAGTTCACCGGCAAGCTGACGGCCAACGGCACGCTGACACTGAACTCGGGCGGCGACGAACTCGGCAGCTGGGCCTTCGCGGTGATCCCGGACAAGCCGCCACAAATCCGCTTCGTCGGCGAGCCGAAACGCGCCGTCAACGGCTCCTTCGAACTCAACTACCAGATCGACGACGACTATGGCGCGGCCTCCGCCAAGGCGGATTTCGTATTGGCCGACCCACCGGCGCCGAATGCGCATCCGCTCTATGGCCCGCCCGAAATGCCGCTGACGCTGCCGCGCCGCGGCGTCAACGGGAATGCCGCCAAGACCACGAAGGACCTGACCGAGCATGTCTGGGCCGGCGGCGACATCAAGCTCAGGCTTGTCGCCACCGACGATGCCGGCCATACGGCAACCAGCGAAACCAGGACCCTGGTGATGCCGGAGCGGCCATTCTCCAATCCGCTGGCCAGGGCCGTGATCGAGCAGCGCCGCGCGCTGGCGCTCGACGCCAACGCCAAGAGCCGCGTGCTCGACCTGATGGATGCGATCACGCTCAGGCCCGAAGACACGTTCGACAATATGGCGCACTACCTCGCCATCATGAGCGCCCGCACCCGGCTGAAGATGGCCGAGAACGACGACAAATTGCGCGACGAAGTCGCCTATCTCTGGGAGATCGCGCTCGGCATCGAGGAAGGCAATCTTTCGGACGCCGAGCGGCGGCTGCGCCAGGCGCAGCAGGCGTTGCAGGACGCGATCAAGAACGGCGCCAGCGACGAGGAAATCGACAAGGCGATGAAGGAACTGCGCGAGGCGATGAACCAATTCTTGCAGGAATTCGCCCAGCGTGCGCAGCAGAATCCAAACGCGCCGCAGATGCAGCAGAACGGCCAGGAGCTGCGCCAGAGTGATATCGAACGGATGATGGACCAGATCGAGAATCTGGCGAAGTCCGGCGATCGCGACAGCGCGCAGCAATTGCTTTCGCAACTGCAGGACATGATGAACAACCTGCAGGCCGGACGTCAGCAGCAGGGCGGCCAGCAGAACAGCGAAATGCGCCAGCAGATGGACAAGCTCGGCGAGATCATGCGGCGCCAGCAGGAGATGATGAACGAAACCTTCCGCATGGACCAGATGCAGCGCGGCCAGCAACAGCGTGGGCAGAACCGAGACGAGCAGCTCGGCGAGAACGGCGAGCAGGGCCAAATGGGCGAACAGGGCGAGCAGCCCGGCCCAGGCGAAGACCGCGATCCGCTCGGCCGGCCGAAGCCGATGACGCCGGAGGAATTCGCCGACGCGCTGAAGCAGTTGCAGGAAGGCCAGGGCAAACTGCAAAGCGAGCTCGACCAGTTGAGAAAGGGTCTCGAAGGTATGGGGCTCGAGCCCAATGAGGGATTTGGCGAGGCCGGCAAATCCATGGGCGATGCCGAACAGGCGCTTGGCGACAGCGATGGCGATCAGGCGGTCGGCCACCAGGGCCGCGCGCTGGAGGCGTTGCGCAAGGGCGCCAAGGACATGATGAAGCAATTGCAGGCCATGCAGGGCGACGAGGGCGACGGCCAGCGCGGCGGCCGCCAGCAGAATGCCGACCGCGATCCGCTCGGCCGGCCACGCGCCACCGAGGGTCCAGATTTCGGCGATTCGGTGAAGGTGCCGGACGAGATCGACGTGCAGCGCGCCCGCCAGATCCTCGACGCGATCCGCAAGCGGCTCGGCAACGCGCTCAGCCCCGATATCGAGCGCAGCTATCTGGAGCGGCTGCTGGAGCTGAAGTAAAGCCGGCCTGCTCTAACGGTTGGTGAACGCCTCGCGGATCGCCTCTTCCATGCTGACGATGGCCTCGCCGGAAGCGTTCGGATTGCGCCGCAGCACCACGTTCGAGGAATCGATGTCGCCGAATCCATCGGCGGCGGTAAGCTCGCGGCAGCCGGCCGGGATGTTGCTGCGCGAGATCGGCGCAATCGCCAGCCCGGAGGTGACGGCAAGTCGCAGGCCGCCATTGGTATCGCTTGTATAGGCGACGCGATAGGCGAGACCACGCTGTTCCAGCGACTTTATCGCGAAATCCTTGCACCAGCCGGCGCGGTTGTAGAGCGCGATCGGCACCGGCCGCTCCTCATGCATGTGATGCAGCTCCGACGTCACCCACACGGTCGGGTCATGCATCAGCACCTCACCGCCGGAGAGGTCCTGCCATTCGAACACCACTGCCAGATCGAGCTCGCCGGCGGCGAGCGCCGCGATCTGCGCACCGGAATGCGCGTAGCGGACGGTGATGTCGACCTGAGGATGACGCTTGGCAAAGGCGCCGAGCGCGCGCGACAGGATCGCGTGGCCATATTCCTCCGGAATGCCGATGCGCACCGGTCCGCCAAGCGGCGCCGCGACCATCGATGCCGCCGTCTCGTCCAGCAGCGACACGATGCGGCGGGCGTTGACGATGAGTTCGCCGCCGCGGCGCGTCAGCGCCACACCCCGCGAGCCGCGCTCGAACAGGCTGTCGCCGACCATATCCTCGAGCTTCTTCATCTGCATCGAAACCGCCGACTGGGTACGGCCGGCCTGCACCGCAGCCTTGGTGAAATTGCCGGCGTCGGCGACCGCGACGAAGGTGCGCAGCAGATCGCTGTCGAGCGTGGGCTTCATTTGTCCGCCATAAGAAAATCTGATCGCTGGCATCATTCCAATTCGTTTGCAACATGTCAAACGGCGGATAATAGTTGCTTCACCCATTGGATATGCGGCTGCGAAATCGGCTGCGGACCAAAAAAGTCCTCACTCGTACCCGCTGCCCGAAATGGTGGCGGGTTCTTTTTGATGCAGGTCGCCCAAAAGCATGTCCTCGGGCCCGACCCTGGGCCTGACCCGAGGGTGCGAAGCGGTTTTGGGCGATGTGCATAAAACAAAGTTACGCGGGCCCGGCTCTCGGGCCGCGCACGCAAGGAGCCGTCGAACGCCATGCAGAACCGGATCGTCCTCGGCATGGCAAGCCTTTGCCTCGGCGTTCTGGTGTTCTCGCTCCAGGATCCGCTGATCAAGGCCGTATCGGGAACCTATCCGGTGACCGAGGTGATGGCGATCCGCTCGATCGTTGCCCTGCCCATTCTTCTCGTGCTGGTTCATGCCGATGTCGGGCTCAGGGCGATCTTTTCAAAGCGGTTTCGCATGTTGACGATGCGCGCCTTGATCCTGTTCACCTCCTACACGCTCTACTACCTGGCGATCGCCGCCCTGCCGCTCGCCGACGCGGTGGCGCTCTATTTCATGGCACCGCTGTTCATCATGGCGCTTGCCGGCCCCTATCTCGGCGAACGGGTAGCGGGGCAGACGCTGGTCACCGTCATGGTCGGCATGCTCGGCGTGCTGGTGATGCTGCGACCCGGCGCCGGGCTGTTCGACTGGGCGGCGCTGCTGTCGCTGGCCTCGGCGGTGCTGTACGGTTTTTCGCAGTTGATGGCCCGCAAGATCGGCGACACCGAATCATCCACGGTCATGGCGTTCTATCAAAACGGCGTCTATCTCCTGGGCGCTGCAGCGGTCGCCGGGCTGTTCTGGCTGGCAGGAATAGCTCATGCCACGCATCCGAGCCTCGAATTCCTGGTCAGGCCATGGATCTGGCCGACGTCAATCGACTTCCTGACGATGGCCGCCTGCGGCGTCGTGGCTTCGGCCGGGATGATCCTGTTGTCGCAGGCCTACCGGCTGGCGCCGGCCAACGGCGTCGCCACCTTCGAATACACCGGCATCATCTGGTCGCCGCTGTGGGGCTTCCTGTTCTTTGCCGAAGTGCCGCGATCGACCACCGTCATCGGCGCCGCCCTCATCATCGGCGCCGGTCTGTTCGCGCTCAACGCCAGCCGGCGCCGGAGCAGCGCGCCGGCAATCGCAGCGACCTGCGATCCGGCCTGACCGCGCGGAATCTTAAGCGAAACAGGCGAGCGCCTGTTCGACGCGCGCGCGGATTTCGGCCAGCGTGAACGGCTTCTGCACGACGTCCACAATGACGCCGTTCAATTCCTCGGCGCGCTCGCGCTGGTCGGCATAGCCAGTCATCAGCAAGATCTTCATCGCCGGGAAAAGCGATGCAGCCGCCTTGGCCATTTGGATGCCGTCCATCTCCGGCATCCGGATATCCGAGACGACAAGGTCGTAGCCGCCACGTGCAGCGCGGATCAGGGCAAGCCCCTGCGCGCCGTCAGCGGCGATGTCGATCATATGCCCGGCGCGTTCGAGCGCGCGAGCGGCGAGGGTGCGGACGGATTCATCGTCCTCAACGATCAGGAGCTTTGCCATAGCCGAATGTTGGCGTGGAAAAGTTGACTTTTCCTGAACCGCAACCGCATCGAAGATAAATCTAGGCGTCGCCCTTTACGACGCCGACAAACGGCAGTTCGCGAAAGGCGTGGGCCACATCCATGCCGTAGCCGACGACGAAATAGTCGGGGCAGTCGAAGCCGACATAGTCGGCGTTGAGCGTGGTCTGGCGGCGCATGCGCTTGTCGAGCAGCACGGCGATGGCGCAGCTTTTGGCGCCGCGCGACAGCATCAGGTCGCGGGTGAAGGACAGCGTCTTGCCGGATTCGAGGATGTCGTCGATCAACAGCACGTCTCGGCCGGCGACCTCATTGTCGATGTCGCGCAGCACCCTCACCTCGCCGCTGGTGGTGCCGGCGCCGTAGCTGGAGATGAAGATGAACTCGACCTCCGGCGACAGGCCGACATCGTGCATGGCGCGGATGAGGTCGGCGGCGAAGATGAACGATCCCTTCAGCACCGAAATCACCAGAAGGTCGTGATAATCGTGCCCGGCGATCTCCTTGGCGAGCTCCAGATTGCGGCGGGCGATCGCCGACGCCGAAAACAGGACCTCGATATCCTTGCCGCGCACGATTGGCATTGGCTGCCCTTCCAGAAATGATCGCCGCTAATTGGCGAAGGTGACCGAGACGGTCTTGACCCCGTTTCTAGGCATGTCGAGCCGGCTGGAAAAGCCAAATCTTTCGCCGGGCGCCAGCGAACGGTTAAATGTCGCCAGCCTATAACGGGTTGTGCGCCTGTCATTGCCGGTGACCCGGACTTCCAGCGGTGGCAATGGCGACGGGCTGGCGCCGTCATTCGCGGCCTCGCCACCGACGAACAGGACAGGTTGCGGCCCGGACGCATCGATACGCGACGTAACGCCTGAAATGGTCAGGGCAGCGCCCGCTTGTCGCGCCGCCAGAAGAAGCGGCGTCTGGCGCACCAGCGCGTGCCCGCCCGAGATCCAGAAGGCTGCAAACGCGGCACTGAGGCCGGCGATCCAGAAGATCGGCCCGCCGCGCGACGCCCGCAGCCGTTCCATCGCCGCTACCGGCTTGCGCAGCATGTCCATGCCTTTGATCGATGGCGTGGTGATCACGCGCAAAAGCGGCGGTGAAACGCCCGTGCTGGCGGTTAAACGCGGCAGCACCTCGTAGTCGGCGTCGACGATGTCACCAGGCGGATCACGCATGATGCGTTCCGGCGCAGGATTTGCGGCCGTATCGGTCATGATTTCGCCGGAAACCGGGCGCGCGGTTCGATCGTCAGCCATCGCGGCCTCAGCACTTCGCACTTGTTCGCTCTTCGTTTCTTATGCGTAAACGGAAATGGTTAACGTTTCCCCCGGAAACCCCTTGTGACGCGCCCAAAAAACCCCAAAATTAACCGCCGGTTAACCATGCCGGCCGATGGTCTTTTCTCAGAGAAGGCTGCCTCGTCGCCGCCGCAAGTTTCAGGTCGTCGAACGTGATCCGCTTCGAAAATGTCGGCCTCCGCTATGGCATGGGTCCGGAAATCCTCCGCGACATTTCCTTGCACATACCGGAGCGCTCCTTCCAGTTCCTGAGCGGCCCTTCGGGCGCCGGCAAGACGACGCTGCTGCGGCTTTTGTTCATGTCGCTCAAGCCGACGCGTGGGCTGATCACCATCTTCGGCAAAGACCGCTCGCGCATCTCGCGCGCCGAGCTGCCGCATCTGCGGCGGCGCATCGGCGTGGTGTTCCAGGACTTTCGCCTGCTCGACCACATGACGACCTATGAGAATGTGGCCTTGCCGCTGCGCGTGCGCGGGCGCGAGGAGGCCAGCTACCGCACCGATGTGACCGAGCTCTTGAAATGGGTCGGCCTTGGCGAGCGCATGCATGTGCTGCCGCCGGTGCTGTCGGGTGGCGAGAAGCAGCGCGCCGCAATCGCCAGGGCGCTGATCGAGCAGCCCGAAATCCTGCTTGCCGATGAGCCAACCGGGAATGTCGACCCGCCGCTGGCGCGACGCCTGTTGCGGCTGTTCATCGAACTCAACCGGCTGGGCACCGCCGTGGTGATCGCAACGCACGACCTCGGCCTGATGGAACAGGTCGACGCACGCCGCATGATCCTGTCCGGCGGAAGGCTGGATATCTATGACTGACCTTTCCGCTCGCCATGTCGAAGACCAACACGCTGACAGGGCTGGGACGCAGCGCGTTCAGCGCAAGATGGCGCCGATCGTGCCCGCCCAGAACATCGCCGGCCGGGCGCTGGTCCTGGTGATCGCCATCATGACATTCCTCTCCTGCCTGACCTTCGGCGCGGTGACGCTGGTGCGCGACACCGCCTCGGTCTGGGAGAACCAGATCTCACGCGAGGCGACGATCCAGATCAAGCCGATGGACGGCCTCGACATCGAGGCAGCACTTGCCCAGGCCTCGCAGATCGCCGGCGAATTCCCTGGCGTGAAGAGCGCCAGGATCGTCGACCGCGATGCCACGGCGCGGCTTTTGGAACCCTGGCTGGGTTCGGGTCTCAACATCGACGAGCTGCCGGTGCCGCGTCTGATCATCGTCACCATAGACGAGACCAACCCTCCCGATTTCGCCGCAATGCGCGCCGCGATCACGTCGAAACTGCCCAGTGCCTCGCTTGACGACCATCGCACCTGGGTCGACCGGCTGGTCGCCATGGCCCGCACCACGGTGACCATCGGCATCGCCGTGTTGGCGCTGATGCTGGCTGCAACCGTGCTGACCGTGGTGTTCGCGACGCGCGGCGCCATGGCCGGCAACGGCCACATCATCGAGGTGCTGCATTTCGTCGGCGCCGAAGCGCGCTTTATCGCGCGCGAATTCCGCCACCACTTTCTCGTCACCGGCATGAAGGGCGCCGCCGCCGGGGGTGCGGCGGCGGTGTTCGTCTTCATCGTCTTCTCGTGGTGGTCGTCGCGAAACATGGCGACGCCGCAGGCCGATCAGGCGACCGCCCTGTTCGGCAATTTCGCCATCGGTTCGGCGGGCTATCTCGGCGTTGTTCTCATGGTGCTGGTCATCGGTGCGCTGACGGCGGCAACCTCCCATGTCACCGTCGTCACCTATCTCAGCGACATCGATGTCCGCCAGCCGGACGCAGGGTGATCACGTATAGAGAATTAGCGTAACGAAATTTGTGCTTTCCGACCTACTAAACGCCGTATTTCGGAGTTATCGATAAGGACGATGGACGCGCGCGACTCGACCGGAATGGCTGGACAGTTGCCCTTGGTGATCACGCGTTCTAGCGAGCGCGTCAAGCCCCGCCGATTGGCGAGCGCGCTACGCATCTCAGCTTTCTTTCTGCTCGTGCTGGCAACGTTGTTTGCCGGCGGCTTTGGCTGGTTCGCCAGCACCGTCAGCCGTCTCGCGACGCCCGCCAATCCGGCAAGGGCCGATGCCATCATCGTGCTGACCGGCGGCCATTCGCGTCTCGACGCGGCCATGGGCCTGCTGGCGTCCGGCAAGGGCGAGCGGCTGCTGATCAGTGGCGTGCATCCTTCCGCCAGCCGCCGCCAGCTTCAGGTCGCGACCCGCGGCGACAAGGAATTGTTTTCCTGCTGCGTCGACATCGACCGTGCCGCGCTCGACACGATCGGCAATGCCGAGGAAAGTGCCAAGTGGGTGGAAGACCACGCCTATGGCACCGTGATTCTCGTCACCAACAACTATCACATGCCGCGCAGCCTGCTGGAAATGGGCCGGCTGCTGCACAAGGCCAAGCTCGAGCCCTATCCGGTGGTCAACAGCAATCTTGGCAATGGCGGCTGGCTGACCAAGCCGAGAGCCTTGCGCGTGCTGTTCACCGAATACAACAAATATCTGCTGGCGCTGGCGCGCGGCATCGTGCCGGTCAAGCCAACGCCAACCGGCATCGCGCTGGCCGAGGCTGTTGCGCCGAACTGAGCCGATCTGGAACCGGCAGCGCTATCATTCCTTGAGCGTGGCGCTTGAGACGCTGCGCAGCCGCGCGATCTCGTGTTCGAGACGTTCGATACGCTTGTCCCGCTCGGCCAGCGCCGCCGCCACATCGGCCGCTTCGAAACGCTGTGGAATGTGCTGCGGACAATTGGAATCCCAGGCCGAAACCGTGAACAGGATGATCTGCTCCGGGCGCGCCTTGTAGCCTTCCGGCATCAGCTTCGCCATCAGTTCGGCGTCCTGTTCGACGACCCGTGCGCTGCCCCAGATCTTGATGCGCTGCCGATGCGCATAGTCGATCAGGAACAGGAAAGCCCGCGGGTTGTCGTCCAGATTGCCTTGGGTGATGAATTGCTTGTTGCCGGAAAAATCGGCGAAGCCGATCGTCCGCTCGTCGAGCACCTTGAGGAAGCCGGCCGGCCCGCCGCGATGCTGGATGTAGGGCTGGCCCTCACCATTGGCCGTCGACAGGAAGACGCTGGTCTGCGCCTCGATGAAGGCGGCGAGATCGGGCGTGATATCAGCTGGCCAGCTGCCGCGCTGTTCGACGCGGGCATAGGCCTCGCGTGAGCCTTTGCGGGCCTGGATCGCCTTGACGGTTGGCGTAAAGGCGACATCGCTGGTGAAGAGGTGAGCATTCATGGAAAGCCTCCTTCAAAGGCCGAGTTCCGATAGAGAGGGATGACCGTCCGGCCGGCGGCCAAGCGGCCAATGATATTTGCGGTCGGCCTCGAGGATCGGCAGGTCGTTGATGCTGGCGATGCGCAGGCGCATCAATCCAAGCTCATCGAACTCCCAGTTCTCATTGCCGTAGCTGCGAAACCACGAGCCGCTGTGGTCGTGCCATTCATAAGCGAAACGCACGGCGATACGGTTGTCGCGGAAGGCCCAGACCTCCTTGATGAGCCGGTAGTCGCGTTCGCGACCCCATTTGCGTGTGAGGAATGTCTGGATAGCCTCGCGCCCTTGCAGGAACTCGGCCCGGTTGCGCCAGCGGCTGTCGATTGTGTAGGCAAGCGCGACCCGTGCCGGATCACGGGAGTTCCAGGCATCCTCAGCCATGCGTGCCTTCTGTGCGGCGGTCTCGGCGGTGAATGGCGGGAGCGGCGGGCGGCTTTCAGACATGGGAACTCCTTGCGACTGACTCAGGCTGCCCTGCGGGCAGAAACGACCGGAAAGTCGATTTCCGTCCTGGCGACCTCATTGACATAGTTGGTCCAGACATTGAGAGCGACATGCTGGACGATCTCGATGATCTGCGCATCGTCGTAGCCTGCGAGCCTGACGGCGCTGAGATCCTCGTCACCGATATGGCCGCGGTCGCGCGCAATCTTGGTGGCGAAACGCACGGCTGCGGCGGCCTTGGGATCGTTGGAACTGCCCGCGCGATTGGCGACCATTTCGGCATCATCAAGCTTGGCGAGATTCTTGCCGAGATAGGTGTGAGCGGAAAGGCAGTAGTTGCAGCCATTGACCTCGGCAACCGCCAGAGCAATGCGCTCGCGCGTCGGCGCGGGCAGTCGGCCTTTGGCAAGCGCTCCAGACAGGCTGAGATAGCCTTCAAGCGCAGCCGGGCTATTGGAAACAAGCCTGAAGAGGTTAGGCACGACGCCGAGTTGCTTCTCGACGGCATGTAACATCGGCTGCGACGCAGCAGGCGCGGCCTCTATGGACGCTGGTGTAGGGATACGGGGCATCGGCATTCCTTCTCGTTGATCAGCTCGCCGCCAAAACATGGCCCCTTCCATCGCTCGGATGTAGATGCCATATTTGCAACCTATCCTTCCATTTTCCGGGAGAAATATGGATCGCATCGAGGCCATGTCGCTTTTTGTCGCCGCGGCGGAGGCCGGCAGCCTTTCGGCCGCCGGACGCCGTTTCGGCATCCCGCTTGCAACGGTCAGCCGCAAGGTCTCCGACCTGGAGCGGCATCTGAAGACGCGTCTTCTGAATCGCTCGACGCGGCAGCTGACGCTGACCGACACAGGTCACGCCTACCTCGCTGCCTGCCGTCGCATTCTCGACGAGGTCGGCGAGGCCGAGCGGACTGCCGCCGGCGAATACAGCGCCCCGACAGGCGAACTGATCATCACCGCACCGATCGTCTTTGGCCGCCTGCATGTGCTGCCGGTCGTCACCGGCTTCCTCGCTGCCTACCCCGACGTGACTATTCGGCTGATGCTTGCGGACCGGATAACCCAGTTGACCGAGGAGCACATCGATCTCGCCGTCCGCATCGGCCAGCTTCCCGACTCCAGCCTTGTGGCCACCCGCATCGGCTCGATCCGGCGCGTTGTTTGCGCGAGCCCGGCCTATCTGGCCGAGCACGGCACGCCGGAGGCGCCGAAAGACCTCGCGGCACACAACTGCGTCACCTTCGAGGGGCTCACCGCTCCCGCCGCATGGACTTTTGCCACGGGCAAGACTGACCTCACCGTTCCGATCCGCTCACGACTTCGGGTCAACACCGCGGAAGCGGCGATCGATGCCGCGATTGCCGGCATCGGGTTAACAAGGGTGCTTTCCTACCAGATCGCAGCTGCAGTGCGGTCGGGCACCCTCCGCACCGTGCTGGAGGCATTCGAGCCGCAGCCATGGCCGGTCAGCCTGGTGCATGCCGGCAATGGCCTGCTGCCGGTGAAACTGCGTGCGTTTCTCGATTTCGCCGCCCCACGCCTGAAGAAACGGCTGGTGCAAGAGACGTGGCAGGCCTGACGAACGGGCCGCGGCTTCATCAAGGCGGATCGATCTCCGGCCATCGCACGGTTTCCTTTTTGCCCGCGCTTGGTGTAACCAACGCACACCTCCTCACCGGGCTCTTCCTGCATGCTTTATGTCCGCTCGCTGGCGTTCAACTTCGTCTTCTACGTCAATCTGATCGTCCAGATGATCCTCTGGACCCCGTACTATTTCCTGTCTCCGCGCCCCCGTGCCTGGTTCGTGCCGAAATTCTGGTCACACACCAGCATGTGGCTCTATGACAAGATCGCCGGCACCAAAAGCGAGATCACCGGCCAGGAAAACCTGCCCGAGGGTTCCTTCATCCTGGCGCCGAAGCACCAGTCCTTCTGGGACGCGATCGCCTTTTTCCCGTTCCTGCAGGATCCGATCTACATCCTCAAGCGGGAACTGACCTGGATCCCGTTCTTCGGCTGGTACATCCTGAAAATGCGGATGATCCCGGTCGACCGCGGCAGCCGCTCGAAGGCGCTGAAAGCGGTGGTCGCCGCGACCAGGCAGGAGCTGGCGCGCAATCCCCGCCAGCTGATCATCTACCCCGAGGGCACGCGCCGGGCGCCGGGCGACGAGCCGGCCTATAAATACGGCATCGTCGAGCTCTATACCCAGCTTGGCATTCCGGTGGTGCCGGTCGCCCATGTCGCCGGCCTCTACTGGCCGCGGCGAAAATTCCTGCGCTATCCCGGCACGATCAAGGCCCGCTTCCTGCCGCCGATCCCGGCGGGTTTGGGCAAGCAAGAATTCATGGAACGGCTGATCGGCGAGACGGAAGCCGCCTGCGACCAGCTGCTCATCGAGGCGTCCCAGGCGCCAAACCCGCCGCCAATGCCGCCAACGGCGGTAAAGCGGCTGAGGGAACTTGGCTCCGATATCCCGACCTGAACCATCTTGCTTGGTCGGCAGTATCCCCTAGGGAATCACAGCCAGCGCCGTGGTCAAAACCAGTGTTGCCGCGAACATCAGATTGATGATCCGCGACGCCAGCGGATTGCGCAGGAAGCGCGCAAACGCTGCCCCGGCGAGAAGCCACAGGACATAGATGGCGATGATCATCGAAGCGAGGACCGCCAGCTTGAGACCTGCATCGAGCTCACCAGCGGACGACGTGCCGGCAAATACGGCGGCAATCGCCACATAGGCTTTTGGGTTGGCGACGGCCAGAAGAAACCCGCCGAGGAATGTGGGACGCGCCGCGCCGCCAGTACGCGCTGCCAGAGGCGGGGCCGTTGCTATCTTGAAGGCGAGGTAGAGGATGTAGGCTGCGGATGCCACCGCCAGGAGGGGTGTGAGCGTCGGCACAGAGGCGAGCGTGGCCGTAATGCCCGTCGCCACGACCAAAAGCACGGCGACCGTACCAAGAATGATGCCCGAGGCGTAGCGGAGTGAATCGCGCGGGCCGAAGGCGGCGCCAACGGCGGTGACGCTTATCGTCGCCGGCCCCGGACTGCCCATCACGACCGCCGATGCCAGCACAAGCGCGAGCAATTTCTGCCATAGTTCCGGATGGGAAAAGACCTGTTCGGACATCTGTATACCAGTATCCAGGCGCGATGCCGGCAATGGTATGGCAGGGCACAGCAGGCGTCTTGAACGATCGTGCAGGGAGCGTTCCGGCGCAGGCCGCGCCCGGTTCTTGGCTGCTGTTTGATCAAGCCATCGCTTCGCGCTGGCGTCTAAGCACTCGCGCTGTCGAGCTCGACGATATCGTCCGGACCGAACTCCAATGATGCGGCGCGGACGAGGCTGTCTACCTGATCCAATGTCGTGGTGCTGGCGATCGGCGCGGTGACGCCGGCCCGCGCAATCACCCAGGCGAGCGCCACTTCCGCCGGCTTGGCCGCGTGACGTCCCGATACGGCGTCGAGTGCCGCCAGGATGCGCATGCCGCGCGCGTTGAGATAGTTCTTCACGTCGTCGCCACGCGCGCTTTTGCCGAGATCGGCTTGGCTGCGGTACTTGCCGCTCAAAAACCCCTTGGCGAGGCTGAAATAGGTGATGACGCCGATATCCTCGGCCATGCACAGATCGCGCAGCGGCCCATCGAAAGAGGCGCGATCGTAGAGATTATACTCCGGCTGCAGCACCGCATAGCGCGGCAGGCCCCGCAGGCTTGCCACGTCCAGCGCGGCGCGCAACTGGCCAGCATCGAGATTGGACGCGCCGACGTGGCGGATCTTGCCCTTGTCGAGCAGCTTCTGATAGGCGCCAAGCGTTTCCTCGTAAGGGGTGGCCGGGTCCGGCCAGTGCGACAGATAGAGATCGACGACATCGGTCTGCAGCCGCTTCAGCGACGCATCGATGGCCTTTTCGATATAGGCCGCGGAGAGGTCTTTCCTGCCCTGCCCCATGTCCGACCCGACCTTGGTGATCACCACAACCTTGTCGCGATTGCCGCGGCTTTTCATCCATTTGCCGATGATCGTTTCGGATTCACCGCCCTTGTTGCCGGGAACCCAGCGCGAATAGGCATCGGCGGTGTCGATGGCGTTGAGGCCGGCGCCGACGAACCGGTCGAGCAGGTCGAAAGAGGTTTTCTCGTCGGCGGTCCAGCCGAAGACGTTGCCACCCAGAACCAGCGGCGCGATGGACAGGTCGGTTTGACCGAGACGACGTTTCTGCAAGACTGATCTCCGTGGGGAATGGAAAGAAGCGGGCGAAAAGCCCCGTGACCGGCTTAACCTATGGCGGGCCGCACCAACGTCAAAGGGCCGGCCGACTTTTCCACCGACCAGCGCTTCACAAAGGCGCGATCCGTTTCGCCACCTCTTCCAGCCAATGGTCGCGGATCCCCAGCGCCTCGAGGTGCTCCAGCGTGCTGGACACGTAGTCCTCATTCTTTCCCGACTGGCCGACGGCGCCGCGAACGACGCTCGCCGCATCGGCCGCGTCGAGCGCACCGGCATATTGCTCGTGGGTACGGTCGACGACATAGGCGACAGCCTCGACCGTCTCGCCTCCGTCTGTGTCGCCCCCACCCTTGTCGGCCTCACGCGTGTCCCCCTTGTCGAGGCGAATGCTAACCATGCGCTCGAGATAGACATTGGTGACCAGTTCGCGCTCGCGCAGATAGGTGATGACCTCGTTGCGCAGATCGCCGGGGACGCGGAAAGCCAGCCCGATGCAGGAGCCGCCACGGTCGAGGCCGAGCACCAGGCCGGGCCGTTCGCGCGTTCCGCGATGCACGAAGGAGTAGACGCACAGCGAGCGGCGGTAGCCATGGAGGCGGGCCCGCCGCGTCTCGACATGCGCAAATCCCGGCCGCCAGATCAGCGAGCCGTAGCCAAAAACCCAAAAATCGCCCATATCGCCAAGCCTGGTTGCAGCACCGCACTGAAATCGGTGTTTTTTCAATCCGTCTCCGTCTACCCGATCTTGCCGGAAACGACAGTCCCCTCTGCAACACGCGCCAACGAGAGCCGCAGCATGACGTCAAATGACGAACGCCCGCCGAATTTTCTCCGCCGGCTGTTCTGGCTCGGCGTTTTCATCGTCGTGCTGTTCGGCCTCTACAGTGCCGGCTGGTTCTACCTGGCAGACAAGGTCAAGAGCGAAGCCGACATAGCGGTGGCCGAACTCAACGGCAGTGGCATCGCGGCGGACTGCGCCAATCTCACGGTCAGCGGCTACCCCTCAAGCTTCGCCGTTTCCTGCGACAGTCTGGCTTATCAGGACGACAGCAGGAACGTCGCCGCCTCGCTCGGCAGCCTCAAAGCAGTCACCCACATCACCCAGATCCTGTCGCCTGGCGCCGACCTGCGCGGGCCGCTCAGGACCTCCGTGCCGGGGATGGCGCCGCTGTGGATCGACTGGGACGATCTGCGAGCGAACGTCCAACTGTCCTGGCCCCTGCCCCGGCGCGTTTCACTGGAGGCAGAGGCTCTGTCAGCCCAGACCGATCCGGCCGATGGCACAGACCCGGTCGAGCTGTTCAGCGCTGGGACAGCGGCCGGAGAATTGCGTCCGAACGGCCAGGACATCGACTATACCGGGAGTTTTACCGACCTCGAAATCGATCCGGGCGCGATCGATGGCCGCGTGCTGCCGCCGCTCGACGGCGGCGGCGACGTGACGCTGAAGAACGGCGTGGCGCTGATCAAGACACAAACAGAGAGCCTGCGCGGCCAGGCGGTGGATATTGGCAAGCTCGATCTGTCGTCGGGGAGCGCGCACGTCACCGTTTCCGGACCGGTTTCGGTCGATGCCAACGGGCTGATCGACGCCGATTTGATGATCAAGCTCAGCGATCCGAAGGCGGTGGCGGAAATCCTCGGCAAGGCCATTCCCGAGCAGAAGAGCCAGATCAAAACCGGCTTTGCCGGGCTGGCGCTGCTTGGCAATGAACCGTCGATGCCGCTCAAGATCGTCAAGGGCAAGGTCTCGCTCGGTTTTATCCCGCTGGGCAGCATCGAGCCGGTCGATTAGGCGATGATTGCGAACCTCCAGTTCGGAAAGACCATGGCCAAACAGGAAGACCGCCCGGTGAAGCTCCTGAGTGTTGGCGCGCTGACGCTCGATACGATCCTTCGCGTCGACACGCTTCCGGCGCGTCAGGGCAAGTTCATCGCGTCCGACGGCGTCCAGATCGCCTCGGGCATGGCTTCGAGCGCGGCCTGCGCCGCACGCCGCCTCGGCGCGGAGGTATCGCTGTGGGCGAGCGCGGGAGACGACCTCGTCGGCGATCAGCTGGTCGCCGGCATTGAGGCCGAAGGCATCGATTGCAGCTTTGTCCGGCGCGTCGCCGGCGCGCGGTCGGCACTGTCGGCCATCCTGGTCGACACGCATGGCGAGCGCATTATCGTTCCGTTCTATGACAAGCTCGCCCAGGCCGACCCCGAAGCGCTCCCCAGTCAGGATCTCACCGCATTCGACGCCGTCCTGGTCGACGTGCGCTGGCCGGGCGCGGCAACTCTGGCCCTGACGGCGGCGCGCGCAATCGGCCGTCCAGCCATACTCGACGCCGACACCGCGCCACGGGCCGTGCTGGAACGACTGTTTCCGCTCGCCACGCATATCGTCGCGTCGGAGCCGGCGGCGTTCATCCTCTGCGGCGAGGAGCAAGGCACGCAAAAGGCCTGTGAAGCGCTGGCCAGGCGCACCGATGCTTTCGTAGCGGTGACCGGCGGCGCAGCGGGAAGCTGGTGGTTCGACCGCTCGGTGGCGTCGGTGCGCCATGTCGCGGCGCCAAAGATCAAGGCAGTGGATACACTTGCCGCCGGCGACGTGTTTCACGGCGCCTTTGCCGTCGGGCTGGCCGAGGCGATGCCGATCGAACGGACATTGCGGTTTGCCAGCGCCGCCGCCGCGCTCAAATGCCTGCGCTTCGGCGGCAGGCTGGGAGCGCCCGACAGGGCCGAGACACTGGCGATGATGGCGGCTCACTGGCCGGATTGAGCGCGCGGCGGCCTTCAAATCGGATGGTACCGCCGCTCTATCTTTTGCTTGAGCATCGGATTTCACCTAAAACCTGTACGGGTCCGATGCTCTATCCCTTGGCCGGATGCTCGACTGCCTGCCGGCCAAAGTCCGGCACGTCGATGTCCTGGCCGGCCTCGATGATCGAGCGGCGCACGGCGCGGGTGCGGGTGAACAGGTCGAACAGCTTTTCGCCGTCGCCCCAGCGGATCGCCCGCTGCAGCGAGGCCAGATCCTCCGAGAACCGCGCCAGCATTTCGAGGATGGCATCCTTGTTGTGCAGGCAGACGTCCCGCCACATCGTCGGGTCGGACGCGGCAAGGCGCGTGAAGTCGCGAAAGCCGGAGGCCGAATATTTTATGACCTCGGACTTGGTCACCGACTCCAGATCGTCGGCGGTGCCGACGATGTTATAGGCGATGATGTGCGGCAGGTGCGAGACGATGGCCAATGTCATGTCGTGATGCTGGGGATCCATCGTGTCGATGTTGGAGCCGCAGCGGCGCCAGAATTCCGAGAGCCTTTCCAGCGCCTCGGGATCGGTGCCGGGTAGCGGCGTGAAGATGCACCAGCGGTTTTCGAACAATTCGGCAAAGCCGGCGTCCGGACCCGATTTTTCAGTGCCGGCCAGTGGATGGCCGGGAATGAAATGCACGCCGGCAGGCACATGCGGCTGCATCTGCGCGATGACCGACGCCTTGGTCGAGCCGACATCGGTGAGAATTGCGCCCTGCTTCAGCGCCGGTGCGATTTCCTCGGCGACCTCGCCCGAAGAACCGACCGGCACCGAAACGATGACCAGGTCGGCATCGCCGACCGCCTTTTTCGCATCCGACGTGTAGAAGGAGCCGAGGCCGAGTTGTTTCGCCCGCGCCAGCGTCGTTTCGCTGCGCGTCGAGATGGCGACATGACCGGCAAGGCCTTCGCGATGGATTACGCGGGCCAGCGACGAGCCGATCAGGCCGATGCCGACCAGCGCGATCTTTTCGAACATCGGTGATGTCATGGTGTTCTAGCTTTTCAGAAATGTCGCGAGGGCGGCGACAACGCCGCGATTGGCCTCTTCGGTGCCGATGCTCATGCGCAGCGCATTCGGGAAGCCGTAGCCGGAAACGCGCCGCAATATGTAGCCGCGCGCACAGAGGTAATCGTCCGCAGCTGCCGCCGAATGTTTTTTGTCTTCGGGAAAGTGGATGAGGACGAAATTGCCGACGCTCGGCGTCACCCGCAGTCCGAGCCTGGTCAACTCCTCGCTCACCCAGGTCAGCCAGGTCTCGTTATGCGCCACGCTTCGCTCGACATGGGCACGGTCGCGGATCGCGGCAATGCCGGCCTCGATCGCCGTCGCGTTGACGTTGAAGGGACCCCGCACCCGGTTGATCGCATCGATGACATGCATCGGCGCGTACATCCAGCCGATCCGCGCGCCGCCGAGGCCGAGCTTGGAGAAGGTGCGGGTCATAACCACGTTTTCCGCACCAGCCACCAGTTCGACGCCGGCTTCATAATCGTTGCGGCGGACATATTCGGCATAGGCTGCATCAAGCACCAGAAGCACGTTTCGAGGCAGGCCGGCATGCAGGCGGCGCACCTCCTGGAACGGCAAATAGGTACCGGTCGGGTTGTTGGGATTGGCGAGGAAAATGATCCTGGTACGCGGCGTCACCGCAGCGAGGATCGCATCGACGTCGGCACGCTCATTGGTTTCCTTGACCGAGACCGGGACAGCACCTGCCGACTGGATGTAGATCTTGTAGACCATGAAGCCGTGTTCGGTGATCACAGCCTCGTCGCCGGGCGCGAGATAGGTCTGCGCAAGCAGGCCCAGAATCTCGTCGGAACCATTGGAACAGACGATGTTCGCCGGATTGAGGCCATGCACCTCGGCGATCGCCTCCCGCAGGCGCCTGGCGGTGCCGTCGGGATATATGTCGAGCTTGGCCGCAACGTCGCGCGCGGCTTCTATCGCCTTCGGCGAGGGGCCGAGCGGGTTCTCGTTCGACGACAATTTGTGGACCTTGGCAACGCCGGCCGGCGCCGTGCTTTTGCCCGGCACATAGGCTTCGATGTCCATGATCCCCGCGCGGGGCGTTGGACGTGCCTGATCCGATGCCTGGTTCATATTGCAAAAATCCGTCGAGAACGCTTCCGCTGCTCCAACGCGATGCGAATTTCAGATCCGCCACACTGGAAGCCGCCGCGGAAATACAAGCCGTGGCCTGGAATGTCGAGAGGCGGCAATGATCGGTGCGTGACTGGACGTTGACGCCGAGGCGCGCCGGTCCTAAAGAAAGGCGAAATCCCGTGGTGATTTGGCCGGTCGGCTTGCAGCCACGTTAAACAACTCGCTAAAGGGCCGTTTGCATCCTGTAACCGGCTTTGCGAAGGCAATGCCGGTTTTTTTGTTGTCCGCAGCCGGCCGGACAGTCGCATCGAGCCGAAAATCGCAATCGACTTTCGGAAAACACGATGGGTTAATGTAAGAGGATGCGATGGTCGCGCTGCGCACGAAAAGAACCAACAACGAGGCCGACGAGCCGTCGAGCCCGGTGTTGCGTTTCGGCGCCGACAAGCCGCTCAAGCTCGATGCCGGCACACTGCTGTCGCCGTTCCAGATCGCCTACAAGACCTACGGCACGCTCAACGACGCCCGCTCCAACGCCATCCTCGTCTGCCATGCGCTGACTGGCGACCAGCATGTCGCCAGCACCAATCCGGTGACCGGCAAGCCGGGCTGGTGGGAAGTGCTCATCGGCCCCGGCAAGATCATCGACACCAGCCGCTTCTTCGTCATCTGCTCGAACGTCATCGGCGGCTGCCTCGGCTCGACCGGCCCCGCCTCGACCAATCCCGCCACCGGCAAGCCGTACGGGCTCGACCTGCCGATCATCACCATCCGCGACATGGTGCGGGCGCAGTTGATGCTGGTCGACCATTTCGGCATCGAAAAACTGTTCTCGGTGCTCGGCGGCTCGATGGGCGGCATGCAGGTGCTGCAATGGGCGTCGAGCTATCCGGAGCGCGTTTTCTCGGCGCTGCCGATCGCCACCGGCGCGCGCCATTCCTCGCAGAACATCGCCTTCCATGAGGTCGGCCGGCAAGCGGTGATGGCCGATCCCGACTGGCATGGCGGCAAATATTTCGAGCAGGGCAAGCGCCCGGAAAAGGGACTGGCCGTGGCGCGCATGGCCGCTCACATCACCTATCTGTCGGAGGCGGCCCTGCACCGAAAATTTGGCCGCAACCTGCAGGACCGTGAAGCGCTCACCTTCGGTTTCGACGCCGACTTCCAGATTGAGAGCTATCTGCGCCATCAGGGCATGACCTTCGTAGACCGCTTCGACGCCAACTCCTATCTCTACATGACCCGAGCGATGGACTATTTCGACCTCGCCGCCGATCATGGCGGCCGGCTGGCCGACGCCTTTGCCGGCACCAGGACCCGTTTCTGCCTGGTCTCCTTCACCAGCGACTGGCTGTTCCCGACCGAGGAGAGCCGCTCGGTCGTTCACGCGCTGAACGCGGCCGGCGCCTCGGTGTCCTTCGTCGAGATCGAGACTGATCGCGGCCACGACGCCTTCCTGCTCGACGAGCCGGAGCTGTTCGCCGCCATCAACGGCTTCATCGCGTCGGCGGCCCGCGCCAGGGGGCTCAGCGCATGACCCCCAAAGATTACAGCCTTTTCGAACCGGCATCTTGCGCCAGGCAGCAGCGCATGACGCCTGAAGTTTGCAGGCTTTTCGGATCAAGGTCATGCGCCAGTCAAGAGGCACGATCATGAGTGTCAACCACGCCCAGCGCGTCGACCTCGAAGTCGTCGCCGATCTCATCCCGCCGCAGTCGCGGGTGCTGGACGTCGGCTCCGGCGATGGCCTGCTGCTCGAATTGCTGCAGGCGACGAAGCAGGTCGACGGCCGCGGGATGGAACTGTCGCAGCGCGGCGTCAACGAATGCGTGGCGCGCGGCCTGTCCGTCATCCAGGGCGACGCCGACAAGGACCTCAAATTCTATCCCGACAAGGGTTTTGATTTCGTCGTCCTGTCGCAGACCTTGCAGGCGACCCGCAACCCGAAGCTGGTGCTCGACGAGTTGCTCAGGATCGGCAAGCACGCCATCGTCTCCTTCCCCAATTTCGGCCACTGGCGGGTACGCCTTTCGCTGTTCGTCGAAGGGCGGATGCCGGTGACCAAGGACCTGCCCTATTCCTGGTACGACACGCCCAACATCCATTTCTGCACCATCCGCGACTTCGTCAATCTCTGCGAAGAGCTCGGCGCAACGGTGGAAAAGGCAACCGCGCTCGACGCCAATGGCCAGAAAATCGGCCTGTCGATGCCATGGTGGTTCTGGAATTTCTTTGGCCAGCAGGCGGTGTTCCTGCTGAAGCGATAACGGCGACCCGTCGCTTCGGCCAGCCGGCCCGAGTCCGGAGACATCTGGGACTGATCGCCATTCGTCGAGGTCTAGCGATCAAGTTCCGGAAAATACGGATCGGAGAAAAACCGCCGACCGCGCTCGCCTTGCAAACAGTCGACCGGTGCTGCCGCATCGACCGGGACGGATCCGGGATCGGCCCCGGGACCGGCATTAGGATCGGCAACACCGCTGACCTCGAGGACCAGCTTGCGGCGTATGGCGGTCACGAATTCCGAAGCGGCATAGACCGGCAGCACGAAGGAGCCTGGCCCGCCTGTGACGCACTCGGCATAGTATTGGTCGAGATGGCTGAAGCTGGGCGACGGGCTGAGCAGGATCGGCAGGCCATTGATGACGATGCCCTTTGCTATCGCGGCGTCGCGTGTCGTGGCGACGGGCATCCCGATATTGTTGGGGCCATCGCCTGAGATGTCGATGACGCTGCGCGTCGCGTCGAAGGCGGCTCCATCCAAAAGCTTGGCGCCGAAGGCGAGCGCACTGGAAATCGAGGTGCCGCGAAAGCTCCTGAACGGGCGCGCCTCGATCTTGCCGGCGAATACCTCGGCGCTCTCGGCATCGTCGATGACCTGCCAGGCAATGACGGCGTCGTCGCGGACGGTGCCTGCCCATTCGAAATAGGCCAGCGCAATGCGGCCGTTCACGCCCGAACGCACCGCATTGATGAAGTCGGGGTGGCGCAGCGCCTTGACATAGCCGGCGCGCTGCAGGGCGAATTCCTTTTCGTCCATCGAGTGCGAGATGTCGACCGCCAGCACCAGTTCGACGTCCACGGCAATGGTGTCGGCAGGCGCGGCCAATGGTGCTGCCTGGGCACGGGCAAGGCAGGCAAGCAGGCTGACGCAGGTCGCCCAAAAGCGCGCACCGGTTTTGGGGTAACGACAAGCATCGAAGCAAAGACTCAAAGCGTGTCGCATGAATCCAACGCCGCAGGCTTCCGAACGATGCCGGCAATCTTTCGCCGCGATCACGGCAAAATAAAGCTTACGGCCGGCTATGCCTGTTGGTGGGCTTTGGCGACGGCCGGGGGCGGTTCGATCGCGCCGGCCCTGACGCGGACTGGCTTGAGAGCCGGTCGCTCGACGTCTTTCACGATCGCCAATGAGCGCGGGAAGAATTCAATATTCTGCTGGCCACGGCCGATATTGAGGATCGCGGCGTCGGCAAGACGCGCCTCCAGCATCGACAGCACCCGCCGCAGCGTCGCGCCGTCGAACGTGTCCAAAGCCTCATCGATGATCACCCATTTCGGCTGCCGCAAGACCAGCCGGGCAAAGGCAAGCAGGCGCTGCTCGTCATCGCTCAATTCGCGCTCCCAGCGCGCCGACCGGTCGAGCGAGGATGACAGCCGCCCGAGACCGACCTCGGCAAGCACCGCCGAGATCTCGGCGTCGCTGACCGCGGCATCGGCGTGGTCGAGCACCTCGCGCAGCGTGCCGAGCGGGAAATAGGGTTTTCGGGGAACGAAGGCCGGCACCTCTCCGGCCGGCATGCCGATCCGCCCGCTTCCCCACGGCCACAGACCGGCAATGGCGCGGAAGAACAGCGTCTTGCCGGCGCGCGGATCTCCGGTGATCATGACGCGCTCGCCGGCGCGGATCTCGACATGGGGCTCGGCGAGCTTGGTGCATCCATCCCGCGACGCAATTTCGAGCTTGTCGAATGTCAGCCTGCCGTCCGGATTTTCGCCGAACTCGATGCGCCTCTCGCTGTGGTGGAGCACATCCGTTTCAGCAAGCGCGATGCGGAAATCGGCGACGCGCATCAGCGTGGCGCGCCAATCGGCGATGCCGCCGATATTGTTGATGAACCAGCGCAACGAGGAATGCACCTGGTTGAAGGCGCCGACAGCCATCATCAGCCCGCCGAAGCTGATGTCACCGGCAAAATAGACCGGCGCGGCGACGAGGATCGGCGCGACGACAGTGATCCAGCCATAGGTGTCGGTCACCCAGGAAAGATTGATCTGGGCGCTGTAGATGCGCCGCATCGCGCCCAGCACCGTGCCGAGGTCGAGCTCAAGCCGCCGTCGCGCGTCGGCCTCGCCGTGCGCAAGCGCGATGGCATCGACATTCTCGTTGACGCGGACCACCGAGGAGCGCAGCTCCGCCTCGCGCGTATAGCGGTCGCTGTTGAAGCGGATGAGCGGCCGTCCGACCAGCCAGCTCAGCCAGGAGGCGGTGCCGGCATAGAGGATTGCGGCCCACACCATGTAGCCCGGAATCGCAAGCGAATAGCCGCCGACATGGAAGACGAAGCCGGAAGACAGCGACCAAAGGACGCCGACGAACGAAACAAGCAGAATCAACGACTGCAATAGCCCTATGCCGAGACCTGACGAAAGATCGGAGAGATGCCCGGCATCCTGCTGCAGGCGCTGGTCGGGGTTGACGCCGATGGCGCCGGCGTTGGCGAGCCGGAAAGCCCGCGCCGGCCGCATCCATTCACCGATCAGATCGACGGTCAACGCCTCACGCAGCTTCAGCCGGATCGTCTGGTCGAGCCAGGTCTGGCCGACATTGAGCACCACAAGCCCGCCGGCAATGGCGGAAAACACCAGAAGCTGGTGCAGGAAACCCTGCATGTCGCGCCGAGCCAGCGCGTCGTAAAAGGGCTCGTTCCAGCGATTGAGCAGAACCTGCCCGATCGAGGTTGCCACAATGACGGCGACGATGCCGAGGCAGGCCCAGAGCAGTTGTTTGCGGATCGGCGACTTCGCCAGCGCCAGCCTGATTGTCGCCAGCTGGTCGCGCAGGCTGCTAGCTTCGACCGACGCGGCAATCGGCTTGGCGCTGGCCTCGAAATCCGGATGATCAGCCATTGATGAAGACCCTTCGCAAGCGGTGCTGAAACCGGTGAGCAAGTCGACTCAATCGGGTAGCAAACCCGCCCACGACAGATAGGTGGGAAAAAGCGTGATTCCGATCACGAAAACGTCATCGGCGGCCCGGCGACGGCGCCTTCCCGCTCGGCGATATCCGGCCGAGCCTTGTGGCGCCATGCGGCGAGAAAACCGGCACGAAGACGCGGCGAGAGGCGCGCTGGACGACCGGCACACCCTGATAGAGCCGCTTCTGCGCCTCGACGACGATGACGCCGGAAAAGATCGGCCAGAACCTGCGGCCGGCGCGCTCCAGCACATTGTGGAACCGCATCATGAAGCGTCGCCGCGATGGCGGGAAGAACAGGGCGTCGGACCAGGCCGCCGGCGTGAAATTCGCTTCGCGCAGCAATTCGGTGAGCTGGCCGCGCGAGAAAGGCCGGCCGCTGCCGAACGGCGTATGCTCGAAACGGGCCCAGACACCGCGCCGGTTGGGCACGACGATGACGACGCGGCCGGCGGGCGACAGCACCCGCCAGATTTCGTTCAGCGTCTCGCGCGGGTTCTCGGCATGTTCGAGTGAATGGACGAGCAGCATGCGGTCGATGGAGGCATCGACCAGCGGCAATTCCTCATCGAAGACCAGCGCGGTCGCGGTCGGCCCGGTGGCCGGCCAGACCACCGCGCCTTGCGTCGCCGGCATGAAGGCAAAGACACGTTCGGCATCGGTGCCGAACCGCTCCAGCCATGGCAAGGTGTAGCCGAGGCCGACCAGCCGCTCATTGGGCACGACAGCCCATATCGAGGACAACGCCATGGTGATCGAGCGTTCGGCCAATCGCCCGAGCGTGGTCGAATAAAACGAGCGAAGGTCGACGATATCGGAATGCATGCGCGGCACGCTATCTTCGATGCTGTCCAAGTTCAACAAAGGCGCCCAGTTCTACAAAGACGGATGACATCCGCGGGCAAGCGCCCTATGTCTGCGGCGACTGCTGCATCGGCCAGAAATCGGTTTCGATTTCGGAAGACACGATGCAGCAGGTAAAAAGTGTCAGAAGCGTCCTTTGTGCGTCCAACTGGACGCGCGGCGCTCTCGTGGAGAGATGCGATGCCGGTTGAAATCGAACAATTCATGTGCCGCAGCGACAATTTCGGTGTGCTGGTGCATGACCCGAAAAGCGGCCAGGCCGCGATCATCGACGCGCCCGAGGAGGCGTCGATTCTGGCCGCGATCGAGCGTACCGGCTGGACGCCGACGATGATCCTGACCACCCATCACCATGTCGACCATGTCGAGGCCAACCTGGCGCTGAAGGAGCGCTTCAAGCTGCGCATCGTCGGACCGGAAGCGGAAAAGGCAAAAATCCCCGGCATCGACGAAACCGTCGAGCAGGGTTCGGTCATCCACCTCGGCGAGGAGAGGATCGACGTGATCGCCACGCCCGGCCACACGGCGGGCCATGTCTCCTATCATCTGCCGGCGTCGAAAGTGGCGTTCACCGCCGACACGCTGTTCGCACTCGGCTGCGGCCGGCTGTTCGAATGCAAGCCGCCGGTGATGTACGATTCGTTGAAGAAGCTCGCGGCGCTTCCGGCCGAGACGGTCGTCTATTGCGGCCATGAATACACGCTTTCCAACGCCCGCTTCGCGCTGACCGTCGACCCGACCAATTCGGCATTGAAGGAGCGCGCCGCGAAAATCGAAGCGTTGCGCGCCGACGGCAAGCCGACGCTGCCGACCACGATCGGTGAGGAACTGTCGACCAATCCGTTCCTGCGCTGGCACGATCCGGCAATCCGCAAGCATCTCGGCATGGAGAACGCCTCCGACGCCGAAGTGTTCGCCGAAATACGCAAGCGCAAGGACAATTTCTGAGCACCGTTGATGGTCTGGCATCCATGAAGGTCTGAGGAAAATGACCAGTCCCGCCGAAATCATCGCGGCGCTCGGCCTGAAACCGCATCCGGAAGGCGGCTGGTATGCCGAGACCTTTCGCGATGGCGCGGATGGCGCTCGCGGCCATTCGACCGCGATCTATTTCCTTTTGGAGCAGGAGCAAGTGTCGGCCTGGCACCGCGTCAAGGACGCCGCCGAGGTCTGGCATTTCTATGCCGGCGCCCCGCTGGCACTGTCGATGCATCGGGAAAACGGGCCGGTGATCGAGCAGGTGCTCGGCACGGCATTGGCGGCGGGCGAGCGGCCGCAGATCGTTGTGCCGGCAGGCTGGTGGCAGTCGGCGCGCAGCCTGGGCGAGTGGACGCTGGCCGGCTGCACCGTGGCGCCGGGCTTCGATTTCGCCGCCTTCGAGCTGGCCGAACCAGGCTGGAGTCCTAGCCCAGCAGGAAACCCATCGTGATCGCCAGCTGGGCGGCATAATACAGCACCCAGACCGCGCGGCGCGTCCAGATACGGTGCGGCGAGATGGCGCTCAGCAGGAACTTTTCCGCGGCGACCAGCGCGTCGGACGCCATGAACAGCACGGCGCCGACGACGACCCAGAAATTGCTCAGGGTCAGCGCCGAAATGCCCATGGCAAAAATTGTCGCGATATAGACGCTGATGGGAAGGCGCAGGGCGGGGCCGACACGGCGCCAGAGCGCAAAAAGCATAGCGAGCGCCAACACGGTCATTGCCACGGCAATCGCCGCGCGCCACGGCTCGGCCGAGAGCAGCCCGACCCCCTCGCCGGAGCGCAGGAACAGCGCGCTGTAAAGCCCATGCGCCACGAGAAAACTGGCCAGCCCGCCGACAAAAGCCTTTTCACCGTCGCGCGACAGCAATGCGTCGCCGATGGCGCTGAGCGCCAGCGCCGCGATGAGCAGCCACGGACCGCCCTGCAGCGATGCCAGCACGGTGAGCATTGCCACGGCCAGCGTCTTGACCGCGGAACGCGCAAGCTTCGGCGGCATGTCGATGGTGAAGGCGTAGATCACCGCGGCGGCCAGCGAAAACAGCAGCGTCGCATTGGCGTCGGCGTCGATGCCGCCGGGAAACGGCATCACGCCCCTGCCTCGCTCGCAGCCCTCTTGCGCAAGAACAGCGATTTCGCCGCAAGCGCTGCGCCGCCGGTGATCAGCACGCAGGCGGCGAGGATGCGCAGGGACGGCTCGGCGAAGCCGGCTGATATCAGCACCAGCGTCGACAGCAGCGGCGCGGCATAGCTTGCCGCGCCCAGCACCTGGATGTTGCCGCGCTTGACGCCGATATCCCAGGCGTAGAAGGCCGCGCCCACCGGCATCAGGCCGAGGCCGAGCACGGCCAGCCACTGGCCGGCGCCGACAGGCAGCACCGTCTCTTCCAGCAGCAGATGGCAGACAAGCGCAAGCGCTGCCGTGGCCGCACAGAACCAGGTGACGATGCTGGTCGGCACCGACGGAAAGCGGCGCGACAACAGCGAATAGGACGACCACAGCACGGCGCAGACGCCGGCCATCGCATAGCCGAAGGCATAGCGCGCGTCGAAGGCAATCCCGCCGCCCTTGGTGACGATCAGAAAAGTGCCGGCAAGGCCGAGCAGTGCGCCGACGACATGGTTCCAGGCCAGCCGCTCGCCCGGCATCAGCGCCGATCCGAGCACGATGAGCAGCGGCCACAGATAGGCGATGAGGCTCGCCTCCACCGCCGGCGCGTTGCGTAGCGCAGTGAAATAGAAGAAGTGATAGCCGAACAGGCCGGCAATGCCGATCAGCCACACTTGCGGCGGTATTTTCTCGCTCCCGGCGGTGGCCGGCATGAACAGCCGCGCGACGAGCCCGACGCCAGTGCCGATCGTGAAGGTGATCGCCGAGAGCAGGAATGGCGGCACCGCGCCGGAAGCGTCCGTAAGCAGTGCCAGCAGCGCCCACATGGCGACCGCCGAGAAGCCGATCAGTGTTGCGCGCCCCATGTCCGTCTCCGGCGGCGCGCGATCGCGCCTATTCTGTCGCTTCGAACCGCTCCGCGCTGACGGTGAGGGTGCCGATTTTCGTGCCGACCGTGGCGTGGATCGGCGCATATACGCCGGTTTGGCCGACCGGTGCAAACGTCACCATGATGCGGCTGCGCTTTCTCAGGTAATCCAGGGATTTGCGGTTCTTGCGATAACCCGCCACCGGCTCAAAATCCAGCCGGCAAGTGACGGTATCGCCCTCGTAGCCGCGCACCGAGGTCGAGCCTTTCGACTCGTAGGTCAGCGTCAGATCAGCACGCATCTCGCCGTCATAGAGCTTCACCGTGCGCCCGCAGACCTTGTCGAGACTATCGGCATGGAGGACGGTGGCGGCCATCGGATCGAGCACCGAGGCGAGATGGCTGGCGGCCAGCGGTATCCATTTCTTGGAATTGCGCTTCTTCGGCGCAGGCACGACCTTGGTCGCGGTAACACTGCCGTTGGCGAACTGGATATCGATCATCGATGCCTTGTCGCCCGATTTGTAGTCGGCGCGGAACGCCTGCGGCTGCAATTGCTTGCCCAAAATCTTGCCCTTCGACGAGACCGTGCCACGCGTGTCGTCGAATATTGTGGCGAGGCCGGCGCTGGAGACGCTGCCTTCGATCGAATAGGTATCGCCTTCGTAACTGCTGGAAAAGCTTGCCTTGGCCACCGAGAAGCCGTGGACCGAAACCGTATACTCGCCCTTGAAGGATTGTTGCGTGGCGGCAGAAATTGCCGTCGGCAGCGCCACGGCGAGCGATGCAAGGAGAGCATGAGACGAACGAAGCATGGCGGGATCGATCCTCGATTTTCACAGAAGCGCGCAACTCCAGCCTGGCATCTCCTTGTGCGACCGCTTATAGACTGAATTTCGGCCTTTATGTGAAAGACGTCGTCACACCCGGGCGCAAGCCGGAGCTTGACGCATCGCCGAAATGCAACTATGGAACGCCAACTTTTTCCATAAGGCCGCCTGACCGAAACCGCGCGCCACCCGGCGCGGGTTGAATGTTTGGCCAGACCGAGAACTGAAGGTTTAGAACCATGTCCCGCACCTGCGAACTCACTGCCAAGGCAGTCATGTCCGGCAACAATGTGAGCCACGCCAATAACAAGAGCAAGCGTCGCTTCCTGCCCAATCTCGTCAATGTGACGCTGATCTCGGAAGCGCTGAACCAGAATGTGCGCCTGCGCATTTCGGCCAACGCGCTGCGTTCGGTCGAGCATCGCGGCGGCCTTGATGCGTTCCTGGCCAAGGCCGACGCCAAGGAGCTGTCGCAGCGCGCGCGGCTGCTGAAGAAGCAGATCGCCAAGAAGCTCGCCGAACAGCCGGCTGCTTAATTTTTCAGGCACCGCCTTCCAAGGAGTGTCGTCCGAACTCGGCATGACACCCCGCTGGTTCCATTACCCAGGATAAAAAAATGAGCTTTTTCTCCCGATATCTGCCCTTTGTTGCGGCCATGGCGCTTGTCGTGGTGGCGTCGAACGTCCTCGTGCAGTTCCCGCTGCAGGGTGCAGTCGGCGGCCTGTCGCTGGCCGACATTCTGACCTGGGGCGCCTTCACCTACCCGTTCTCCTTCCTGGTCACCGACCTTGCCAATCGCCGCTACGGCCCGGCTGTGGCGCGCCGGATCGTGTTTGTCGGCTTCACGGCGGCAGTGATCTGCTCGGTCGTCATCCCGCCCTTGCTGTTCCGCTACGGCCTGATCGAATTCGAAACGGCCGCCGACCGGCTGGTGCGCATTGCGGCGGCTTCCGGCACCGCGTTCCTGATCGCGCAGCTGCTCGACGTGACCGTGTTCAACCGGTTGCGCCGGCAGAGCTGGTGGCGGGCGCCGATCGTCGGCACGCTGGTCGGCTCGGTGTTCGACACCGCGGTGTTCTTCACGATCGCCTTTTCGGCGGCTTTCGCCTTCGCTGGCCCGAACGATGGCTTTGCGCTCGAAACGGCGCCGCTGATGGGCGTGCTGCCGGTCGAGGCCATGCGCTGGGTTTCATGGGCGCTCGGCGACCTCGGCGTGAAGCTAATCATAGCCGTGGTGGCGCTGATCCCCTACCGGCTGCTTGCCGCCCGCTGGAGCCAGCCGGCACTGGCGGCATAGAGCATGATCCCTAAAAGTGGGAACCGGTTTTCGGAAAAGATCATGCTCACAGGTTCTCAAGCATGATCCCATGGGTCCAACTCGATACCGCGAAAACGCCTGACGGCGGACATGAGCTGCGCCTGAAACAACGCGGCGCCGAATTCTCGATCATGCTCGGCTCGAACGAGCTGATGAACAGTCGCCTCAGCGGTTCTGAGGAAGCGCTGGCGAGGCTGTCCTGCCACAGGATTGCCGGCCGCAGGCAGCCGAAAATCCTGATCGGCGGGCTGGGCATGGGTTTCACGCTGCGCGCCGCGCTCGCCGAGCTTGGCGCCGATGCCGGCATCGTTGTCGCCGAGTTGGTGCCCACCGTGGTGGCGTGGGGGCACGGCCCGATGGCCTCGCTGTTCGGCGGCTGTCTCGACGATCCGCGCGTGACCATTCGCGAGGCGGATGTCGGGCAGATCATACGATCGGAAGCCTCGGCTTGGGATGCCATCCTGCTCGACGTCGACAATGGGCCGGAAGGGATCGTCCACAGGGCCAACGATGCTCTTTACAGTATAGCCGGGCTGATCAGCGCGAGAGCAGCGCTCAAGCCCGGCGGCGTGCTGGCGGTCTGGTCGCAGGGACCCGACAGCGGTTTTACCCGTCGGCTCAAGCAGGCGGGCTTCGCGGTCGAGGAGGCCAAGGTGCGAGCCAATGGCAAGCGCGGCGCACGCCAAATCATCTGGATCGCGACCAACGGACCCCGGCCTGCTGCAACCGGCGCCAAGCTGTAGCTTGTTATCGGCCGTCCTTTGCCGACCGCCTCTCAATCCTCGTGCAGCACAAATTCCAGATACAGATTACGCTGTAGCATCGAGTGGTTGTCGTCCGAAACCAGCGACACCATCAGCGCGCCGTCGTCGCGGGTCCAGACGTCGAGCCCTTCCATATTGTCGATCTGGTAGCCCATGTCGGCTTCCATCAGCATCGGCCCGTCGGCAACCGCGCCCTTCTCGACGCTTTCGCCATAGATGCGCCGCAGCCGCATCTTGACGCCGCCGGCCATCGAAAAGCTGCGCTCCAAAAGCAAGAGGTCGCCGTCCGGCAGGAAGGCGCCGTCGGCAATGTCGAAATTGCCGTTGCGCTTGACGGTGAAGACGCCCTTGTGCGGCCCTTCGATAACGGCCGCATAGATGTTGCCTGACTTGTCGAGGCTCTTTTCCGAGACCACGACCAGCCCGCCTTGGTGCTGGCCGTCGGGATTGGCGTGGGTGACGGTCTCAAAGCCGCGATTGCGGCGAAGCTCCCAGGCTGGAATCAGGAAGTCGAGTTGCCTGAACGGCGGCTTCATGTCGCCCGGTTCGATCTTGAACTGTGCAATGCGGTGATCGCGCTCGAAGCCGACTGTGGCAATGCCGTCCTTGAGCGCAAGGCCTTCGGCGTCGACCTCCCATTTCTCGGCGATCAGCTGGCCTGCCTCGTCGGCCATCTGCTGCATACGGAAATTCCGGATGCCGGATGGGCGCTTGTCGGCATCATGGGTGACGGTGCCGAAGAACCAGAAACCGGTGTCGGCGACGCCGATGAAATCACTGCCGGGCTTGCGGAAGCGAAACGCCGACAGCGCGCCTAAATCGCGTGACGGCGAGGTCATTTCCAGCCCGCCGACGAATTCGAGCGGGCCGAACCGCTTTTCATCACCGCCGATATGAAACCTGTTTATCAGCCGTGCCGAGATTTCGATCGGCTCGACCGCAACGGTGCCGGCAGCGATGGGAGGCGACAAGGCGATGCCGGCAACGAACAGGGCTGTGGCGGCGAAAAGCGTCTGCCGAAAGCCGCCCCGCGAAAAAATCATCCGGCGCGCCGCATGCCGCCGCGTCGCGTGTCGCGCGTACTTTCCTCGCCAAACAGCGAGGCCAGTTGCTCGGTCATGGCGCCGGCCAGTTCCTCGGCATCGACGATGGTGACGGCGCGGCGATAGTAGCGGGTCACGTCGTGGCCGATGCCGATGGCCAGGAGCTCGACCGGCGAGCGCGTCTCGATCAATTCGATCACCGCGCGCAGATGCCGTTCGAGATAGTTGCCCGGATTGACCGACAGCGTCGAATCGTCGACCGGCGCACCGTCCGAGATCATCATCAGGATCTTGCGCTGCTCCGGCCGGGCGATCAGGCGGTTGTGCGCCCACAGCAGCGCCTCACCGTCGATGTTTTCCTTGAGCAGGCCCTCGCGCATCATCAGGCCGAGATTGCGCCGCGCCCGCCGCCATGGATGGTCGGCGGATTTGTAGATGATGTGGCGCAGATCGTTGAGCCGCCCAGGATTTGGCGGCTTGCCTTCCTTCAGCCATTTCTCGCGTGCCTGCCCGCCCTTCCAGGCGCGGGTGGTGAAGCCGAGGATCTCGACCGAGACGCCGCAGCGTTCCAGCGTGCGCGCCAGAATGTCGGCGCAGGTGGCGGCGACGGTGATCGGCCGGCCGCGCATCGAGCCCGAATTGTCGAGCACCAGCGTCACCACCGTGTCGCGGAATTTGGTGTCGCGCTCCTGCTTGAAGGACAGCGGCTGCATCGGGTCGATGACGACGCGCACCAGCCGCGCCGGATCGAGATAACCCTCTTCGAGATCGAAATCCCAGGACCGGTTCTGCTGCGCCATCAGGCGGCGCTGCAGCCGGTTGGCCAGCCGGCCGACGACGCCGGACAGGTTGGCAAGCTGCTTGTCGAGGAAGGCGCGCAGCCGATCCAGCTCTTCCTCTTCGCACAGATCCTCCGCACCCACCGTCTCGTCGAAGGCGGTGGTGAAGACCTTGTAATCGATCTCCTTCGACAGATTGGAGAAGGGATTGTCGTTGCGGCGCGCCTCGCCGGGCGTCTCGGCATCGGCATCTTCATCGTCGGACAGCTCATCGGCGGTAGCATCGGATGCCTCCGTCTCGGCCGATTGCTCGTCGTCGGACGACGCCTCGGTATCGTCCGACTGCGACTGCTCGGAGCCGGAAGCGTCCTCGCCGCCCTCCTCGCTCTGCTCCTCGCCTTGCGGCTGGTTTTCATCGTTGTCTTCGGAGTCTTCGGTCTCCTGGTCGTCGCCGAGTTCCTCGGCCATTTCCATGGAAGCCAGCATCTCGCGCACGACACGGGCGAAGGCCTGCTGGTCGTCGAGCTTTGCCGACAGTCCGTCGAGATCGGCACTTGCCTTCTCCTCGACCCAAGGGCGCCAGAGGTCGACCAGCCGCTCGCCGCTCTTCGGCACGGCGCGGCCGGTCAGCTTTTCGCGCACCATCAGGGCCAGCGCCTCCTCGATCGGCGCATCGGCCTTGTCCTTGACGTCGATGAGGTTGGCCCTGGCGTATTTGTCCTCGAGCATCGAGCCGATATTGTCGGCCACACCCTGCATGGCGCGGGAGCCGATCGCCTCGACGCGGGCCTGCTCGACCGCATCATAGATGGCGCGGGCCTGCTTGCCCTCCGGCGCCAGCCTGGTGTGGATGCGCGTGTCGTGGCAGGCGCGCTTCAGCGCCATGGAATCGCCGAGCCCGCGGGTGATGGCGATGTCAGCCTTCGAGGCTTTCTTCGGCAGTTCAGGCAACCGGGCGCGGCTGCCGGCGAGCGCCGGCCGATCCTTGGCGAAACCGACTTCGAGGTCCTTGTCGCCGGCAATCGCGCGCATGCAGACGGTGACGGCGCGCTTGAAGCTGTCGGCTTCAGACCCCGTCTTCGACTTGTTGCGCGTGTTGTCGCCCGGACCCGCCACTTACAGTACCTCTTCTCCTGCCGCTAGTATCAGCTTCTTCACCGCAGCCTGCTGAATATCTTTGAGCCGCGCTGGATCGCCCGCACAGTCTTCCTGATCTAGCGCTCCTGGACTAGCGCCTTTCGGCGTCGAGATGGTCCCGGTCCGGATATCGATCTGCCAGGCACTCGACCACGCACCGCCATTGTGACAAATTGAGTAGACGCAAACCACTCGAACCGTTTTACCGCTGTTACGTGCATCCCCGCAGGACGCGCCGCGCTCGGTCATCTCGCGGGTGAAGAAACTCTGCGATTGGCTTAGCTGTTTAAGACGCGCGCTCCCGTCAGCAGCGTCAAGGTTCCGAAAAAAATCTCGATCAGTACCGGGTCGGATCGTCTCAATCGAACAACCAACCAGGGTTGCGAGAAAGATGCCTGCAATCAGGGACGATCGAGCACGCCCGTCCAAATCGTTAGCCCAGAACCACGTTGGCGGCGCTCTCCGGCAAATCCTGGCCGAAGGCGCGCTGGTAGAACTCGGCCACGAGCGAGCGCTCCAGCTCGTCGCACTTGTTGAGGAAGGTCAGCCTGAACGCCATGCCGATATCGCCGAAGATCTCGGCATTCTCGGCCCAGGTGATGACCGTGCGCGGGCTCATGACGGTCGAAAGGTCGCCATTGATAAAGGCCGAACGCGTCATGTCGGCGACACGCACCATCTTGTTGACGATCTCCTTGCCCTTGGCATCGCGATAGTGCTTGGCCTTGGCCAGCACGATGTTCACCTCATTGTCGTGCGGCAGATAGTTCAGCGTGGTGACGATCGACCAGCGATCCATCTGCGCCTGATTGATCTGCTGGGTGCCGTGATAGAGGCCGGTGGTATCGCCAAGACCGACGGTGTTGGCGGTCGAGAACAGCCGGAACGCCGGATGCGGGCGGATGACCCGGCTCTGGTCGAGCAGCGTCAGCCGGCCGGACGATTCCAGCACGCGCTGGATGACGAACATCACGTCCGGGCGGCCGGCATCGTACTCGTCGAAGCACAGCGCGACATTGTGCTGGTAGGCCCAGGGCAGGATGCCGTCGCGGAATTCGGTGATCTGCAGCCCTTCCTTGACGACGATGGCGTCCTTGCCGACGAGGTCGATGCGGCTGACATGACTGTCGAGATTGACGCGCACCATTGGCCAGTTGAGGCGGGCGGCGACCTGCTCGATATGCGTCGACTTGCCGGTGCCGTGATAGCCCGACACCATGACGCGGCGGTTGTAGGCAAAGCCGGCGAGGATCGCCATCGTCGTGTTCTTGTCGAACAGATAGTCGGGATCGATGTCGGGCACATGCTCGCTCGTCACGGAATAGGCAGGCACCACCATTTTGGACTCGAAGCCGAATTTCTCCTTCACCGGCACGGTGGTGTCGGGCAGGTTGGCGATGTCGCGATCGACCTTGTTCATCTTTATCAACGTCTCCACGGGCGAAGCGCCTGATTTCGCCGGCAATCGATTTTGTCCGGGGGCGGTCTTAGAGCCTTTTCCAACCTTATGAAAGTTGGAAAACGACACGGAGGTCGCTCAGCACAATCCTGCCTGCTTGAGCACGCGATAGGCCTGGAGCACATCGCGGAACCGGTCTTCCGAACCTCTGTCGCCGCCATTCGCATCCGGATGGTGGCGTTTCACCAGTTCCTTATAACGCGCCTTGATATCCTTGCCAGTCGCCTTTGTATCAAGGCCAAGCGTTTCCAGCGCCTTGGCCTCAAGCGGCTTGGCCTTGCGCTCACGCGCCTCGCGCGGATCCTTCGGGCCTTTGAACAGGTCGAACGGATCGCGCATGCGGTTGTAGTAGCCGGCGCGGCCGGAGCGCTGCTGGGCGAAATCGGGCGAGGAGCGCGTCGAAGCGCCGTTGACGCCCATCTTCCATGTCGGCCGGTGGCCGGTCATCGCTTCCTTTTGGAAGCGGGCGATCTCGGTATCGGGGACACCGGAGAAATAATTGAAGCCCTTGTTGTACTCACGCACATGATCGAAGCAGAACTGAAAATACTCGCCCTCCTTCATGCGCCCGACCGGCGCCCGATGGGTGCCGGCCTCCTTGCAACCGTCCCACTGGCAGATCGGCGAACGAGACTTCAGCTCCGCATCCTTCTCCGGGCGGATGCGAATTTTCTCGAAATATTTGGGGTACGGTTTCATCTCACCCATTTATGGGCTGTTCGCCGGTGCGAAACAAGAATTGACATTTTCGCGATGATCGCCCTAACCGCTGAATCGCGGCATAAAGCGGGCGATCGGCGAATTTTGTCGCGACGGCGGCGCCGCGCGTCCTTCCAGACGCGCAAAGGCCGCCGATTTTCGGGGGTTGCACCCGCCATATGTGGTGAAGGGAAGTAAGAATGTCCATACAGTCGACGATTGAAGGCAAGTTGAAGAAGGCGTTCTCGCCGGAGCGGCTGGTCATCGTCAACGAAAGCCATCTCCATGCCGGCCATCACCATCAGGACTCCGACCATCACGGCACCTATGACGGCACCGGTGAGACGCATTTCCGCGTCCGCATCGTCTCCTCGGCCTTTGCCGGCATGAGCCGCATCGAGCGCCATCGCGCGGTCAACGCATTGCTGGCCGACGAATTGAAGGCTGGTGTCCATGCGCTGGCGATCGAGCCGGCCGCGCCGGACGAAAAGACCAGATGGTAGCCACTAGAGCAATTCCAGGAAAAGTGTGAAACGGTTTTCCCGGGAAAAGCGCATAGCGCTTTCCCTAGGGAATTGCGCAAAAACAAAGAGATAGAGCGGTTCGGCGTTTTCGTGAAACGATGAACCGCTCTATCCGAGCGCTGCCTTCAGGAAAATCATCACCGCACCGGTCAACGCGTCGCCTTCGTCGCCGAAATCGCGATTGATCGACATGTGCGAATAGGCGCTGCCATCGAACGGTGTCACCTCCGTTCCGGTCGCCTGCAGGCGACCGGCGAAGGCCCGTGAGGCTGCCGCACGACCCGTTGCACGCGAATAGGCGATGAAGGTCGGCGGATGTTTGCGGCTCCCGACATGAGCGGCAGGCGACAGCGCTCGCCACTGCGCCGGGTCGGGAAAGGCCTTTGCATAGGCCCGTGTCATGCCGCCGCTCCTCGCAAGCGCCTCCAGGTCATAAGCCCTGGTATCGTTCAGAACCAGCGCCGCGACGCCGGGCAGACCGCCGCGCAGCCCGGTCAGTGCGGCGAGCTGGCTGCCGGCCGAATGGCCCATCACCGCAATCCGGTTCGGATCGCCGCCATATCTGGCGATGCTGGCGCGCACGTAGCGATAGGCCTGCTCGACATCGTTGGCCTGGGTGGCGACATCAGCCTCAGGCAGCATCCGGTAGTCGATCGAGACGAAGCAGAAGCCATTGTCGAGCAGGAACTCCGGCTTGACGTCGACGTTGGTGCGATTGCCGGCTCGCCAGGCACCGCCATGGATGAAAACGATCACAGGCAGGGAGCTGGCGCCGGCGCGCGCGTAGATGTCGAGCCTGGCCGGTCCGTAGTCGATGGTTTGCGGAGATGGCGAAAGCCGGCGCGATGCCGCCGCAGCGCTGGCCGTCGACAAAGCCATCGACATCAAAAGCAGGGTTCGCCGATCGATCACCGTCACCTCCAGACAGCCCGGTCGAAAGTGCACGCCGGCGCGGCGAGCGTCCAGGATTGATTAGCCGCGAAAGAACCTATCAGAACTAAATCTCGCCGGCCGGCCTGATCCTCAGCCTTGCAATCCGGTTCTTGTCGCGCTTCATGACGACGAAGCGCTTGCCGTGAAAGGTGAAAGCCTGCTTCTCGTCCGGGATCAATTGCGTCTCGTGGATGACGAGACCGGCAATGGTGGTGGCTTCTTCGTCCGGCAGGTCCCAGTCGAGCGCGCGGTTCAGGTCGCGGATCGACACAGTGCCGTCGACGACGACGGAGCCGTCGGCTTCCTGCTTGACGCCCTGTATGTCGATATCGTGCTCGTCGGCGATCTCGCCGACGATCTCCTCGATGATGTCCTCCAGCGTCACCAGCCCCTCGACCTCGCCATACTCGTCGACGACGATAGCGAAATGCGCCTTGCGCCGCAGGAAGGCGTTGAGCTGTTCCTGCAGCGTCGTGGTATCGGGCACGAACCACGGTTTTGAAGCGATCTTCATCACATCGATCTTGGAAAAGTCGTTGCCGACATCGTTCAACGCGCGCAGCAGGTCCTTGGCGTGCAGCACGCCGACGATGTTGTCGAGCGAGCCCTTCCACAAGGGCATGCGGGTATGCGGGCTCTGCAGGATCTCGCGCACCACCGCCTCCGGCCCATTGTCAGCATTGACCGAGCGCATGTTGGTGCGATGGACCATGACATCGGACACTTCGAGCTCATCGAGATCGGACAGGCGACCGATGCGGGCGCGATCCTCGCGCACCACCTGTCCGTCGCGACGAAAATCGTCGATGGCGCTGCGCGATTCGTCATGCTTCGAATGCTGCGGCTCGATGCGCTGCAATTCATAGCCGAAGGCGGCGAGCAGACGCGCGCGAAAGGCAAAGGCGAGCAGGCCGAGCCCGGCAAGGACAGCAGCGACAATCCAGCCGGCCTCGCTCATCCCGGTCGGCCTCTCGGCTGACCCGGTCGGCCTCTCGGCTGACCCGGTCGGCCTCCCGGCCGACCCGGGCGGCTGTTCTGCTGACCCGGATGGTTCTCCCTCAGAAACGACAGCACTTCCGACGCCGGCACATCCTTGGCGATGAAGGCCTGGCCGATGCCGCGCGTCAGGATGAAGGTCAGCGCGCCGCGCGACACCTTCTTGTCCTGGGTGATAAAGGCAAGCAGCGCTTCTGGATTAGGCAATTCACCCGGAATATCGGCCATGCGCCAGGGCAGGCCAACGGCGCGAAGATGCGCCTCGACGCGCGCCGCATCGTCGGGACTTGCCAGGTTGAGGCGTGACGAAAAGCGATATGCCAGCGCCATGCCGATGGCGACGCCCTCGCCGTGGACGAGACGGGCGCTGTCATATTGGGTGGCGCCCTCGAGCGCGTGGCCGAACGTGTGGCCGAGATTGAGCAGCGCGCGGTCGCCGGTCTCGAACTCGTCGCGGCCGACGACATCGGCCTTGGCGCGGCAAGCCTCGGCGATGGCCTCGGTCCGCTGCGGGCCGCCGGCGAACACCTTGCCCCAGTTTTCCTCCAGCCAGGCGAAGAAGTCGGGGCGATCGATGAGCCCGTACTTGGCGAGTTCGGCGTAACCCGCCCGGAATTCCCGGATCGGCAGCGTGTCGAGCACTTCGGTGTCGGCCAGCACCAGTTTCGGCTGATGGAAGACGCCGACGAGGTTCTTGCCGCGCGCACTGTTGATGCCGGTCTTGCCGCCGACGGAAGAGTCGACCTGCGCCAGCAGCGACGTCGGGATCTGCACGAAATTCATGCCGCGGCGCACGATGCCGGCGGCAAATCCGGCCAGATCGCCGATGACGCCGCCACCGAGCGCGACGACGACATCGCCGCGTTCCAGTCTTGCGGCGAGCACGCCGTCCACCACCTCTTCGAGATGCGCGAAACTCTTGGTCTTTTCCCCCGCCGGCAGCGTGATGACCGCAGGCTGGATGCCGCCCTTTTCAAGGCCGGCCTTCAACGTCTCGAGGTGGGCGGCGGCGACATTGATGTCGGTGACCACCGCGGCGCGCGTGCCGGGCAGGCGGCGCGAAATCTCGGTGCCGGCGCGCAACAGCAGGCCGGAGCCGATCAATATGTCATAGGCGCGATCGCCGAGCCCGACTTCGACGGTGACTGTCGCATTGCTGCTCACGAGCCCACCTCGCCTGTCGCGGCTGCCACGCCGAAATACCCGCAAAGCGCGTTCACCACCTCGGCGGCGATGACCTCCTTGCGATCGTCGCGGGTCGGCACGGTAACATCGGCGCTTGCGTAGACCGGATAACGCTCGGCCATCAACCGCTCGATCACTGCACGGGGATCGGCGCTTTTCAAGAGCGGCCGGTTCTGCTTCTTGGAAACGCGGTCCATCAACAGGTCGATCTCGGCCTTCAGCCATACCGACACGCCATGGCCGGCAATGGCCTCCCGCGTCGGCGCGCTCATGAAGGCGCCGCCGCCCGTCGACAGCACCTGCGGGCCGTGTTCCAATATGCGCAGGATGACGCGCTGCTCCAGCGCCCGGAACTCGGGCTCGCCATAGCGTTCGAACAGTTCCGGGACGCTCATCCGCGACACGCTTTCAATTTCCTGATCACTGTCCATGAAAGGCAGTCCCAGCATCCCCGCCACCTTGCGGCCGATCGCCGTCTTGCCGGCGCCCATAAGACCGACAAAGACGATGGAACGGCTGCCCAGCCGGCCGAGCAGCACGGCATGGCTCTCATCGGGAGGATTGGCTGGCAACGCGTTCATGACACCATGATGTTTCTAAGCAGGTTCAGCAAAGCTATCCCAGGTTTTGCGGCAGAACCTGCGACAAGGCAAAGAATCCAGGCAGGCATTTTCGGGCTAGCCCACGAATGCCTGCTTAGACCCTCTTTGCCGGCGTATCGACATCAAAAGCCTGATTGCGTCAAGCGTGGCGCCGCCGCACGTCGTCCGCGCTTCGCCCTTGAATTGGCCGGATTGGCGTCTCATAAGGGCACTGGGTTTGGAAACGCAGAACAACAAGACGGGCGAGAATTGATGCCGACACTGTTCCGCTTTGTCGTGACGCTCACGATTCTGGCCGGCATTGTCTATGGCGCGATGTTCGCTCTGGCGATGTTCGTCGAGCCGAGAAAGGCCGAAATGAGCGTGCGCATCCCTCCCGAAAAGCTCATTCCCAAGAAAAACTGAGAGACATGAACAGCGCGGCCCGCATCGAAGCCTTTCTGGAAATGATGAGCGCCGAGCGCGGCGCTGCCGAAAACACGCTTTCCAGCTATCGCCGCGACCTCGAAGACGCATCAGCGGAGATCGACGGCGGGCTCGCTGGTGCCGCCGCCACCGATATCCGCAACTATCTCGACGATATAGCCGCACGCGGTTTTGCCGCCACCTCGCAGGCACGCAAGCTGTCGGCGATGCGCCAGTTCTTCAAGTTCCTCTACGCCGAGGGTCTGCGCGGCGACGACCCGACCGGAACCCTCGACGGTCCGAAGAAGGGCCGGCCGCTGCCGAAGACGATGAGCGAGGCCGACACCGGCCGGCTGATCGACCGTGCGGCGCAGGAGGCAGCTGGCGCCTCGCTGAACGATGGCGACGGCCTGGCGGCGCTGCGTCTGCATGCGCTGGTCGAGGTGCTCTACGCCACCGGCCTGCGGGTTTCCGAACTGGTCGGCCTGCCGGTGACGGTGGCGTTGCGCGACGATCGTTTCTTCATGGTGCGCGGCAAGGGTGACAAGGAACGCATGGTGCCGCTGTCGGCAAAGGCGCGCATCGCCATGCGGGCCTGGCTCGCTGCCCGGGCAACGGTGCCGGCTTTGGCGGACAGCCCGTTCCTGTTTCCGGCGGCAAGCGACAGCGGCTATCTCTCCAGGCAGGTCTTCGCCCGCGACCTGAAGGGCCTTGCCGCGCGGGCCGGCATCGCCTCAGCGAAAATATCGCCGCATGTGCTGCGCCATGCTTTTGCCAGCCATCTCCTGCAGAACGGCGCCGATCTCAGGGCCGTGCAGCAGTTGCTTGGCCATGCCGATATTTCAACGACGCAGATTTACACACATGTTCTGGAGGAGCGGCTGGTGCGGCTGGTCAACGATCATCATCCGCTTGCCGACTAGGCGTCATATCGCTATGTGAGGACGACGTTCCACCGCCCGGAGCCTCTATTTCCTAGGTTCCGTCAGTCATTGCCTCCCGGCTTATCGGTCCGCTCAAGAATGTACAATTACCTCGATTTCGAAAAGCCGGTCGCCGATCTCGAAGGCAAGATCCTCGAGCTGAAGAAGCTCGCCGAGAATGGCGAGGCGGTCGATGTCGGCGATGAGATCAGCCGTCTCGAGAAACGCGTGCGCGACGCATTGCGCGACACTTATAAGGCACTGACCCCGTGGCAGAAGGTGCAGGTGGCGCGCCATCCGGACAGGCCGCATTGCGTCGACTACATCAAGGGGCTGTTCAACGATTTCACGCCGCTTGCCGGCGACCGCAATTTCGGCGAGGACCAGGCGATCGTCGGCGGCTTCGCCCGCTTCCGCGGCGAGCCGGTGGCGATCATCGGCCAGGAAAAGGGCTCGGACACGGCCAGCCGGCTGAGGCATAATTTCGGCTCGGTGCGGCCGGAGGGCTATCGCAAGGCGGTGCGGCTGATGGAACTCGCCGACCGCTTCAATATCCCGTTGCTGACGCTGGTCGACACGGCCGGCGCCTATCCGGGCGTCAACGCCGAGGAGCGCGGCCAGGCCGAAGCCATCGCCCGCTCGACCTCGGCCTGTCTTCGCCTGAAGGTGCCGTCGATCTCGGTGGTCATCGGCGAAGGCGGCTCGGGCGGTGCCATCGCGATCGCCACCGCCAACCGCGTCTACATGCTCGAGCACGCCATCTATTCGGTGATCTCGCCGGAGGGCGCCGCCTCGATCCTGTGGCGCGACACCACCCGCTCGAAGGATGCGGCGACCAACATGAAGATCACCGCTCAGGATCTGCTGGAGCTCAAGATCATCGACGCCATCGTTCCCGAACCGCTCGGCGGCGCCCATCGTGGCCCGGATACGGTGATTGCCGCCACCGGCGATCTCATCGCCAAAACGATGAAGGAATTCTCCGGCGCCAACACCGATTTTCGTGAGCAGCGCCGCGAGAAATATCTGACTATGGGGCGAAACCTCTAGACTATGATCCCGAACCGAGGCTCAGCGCAGCAAAAAGTGGGTACCGGTTTTCGCAAAAGGCGTGGTCGAACAAGAGGATTCAGGCCGGCCGATTTCAGTCGGACGGACCGCCGGACGGTTTCGACGCCGCAATGTGGCGAGATTAAGCACCTTCGCCACAAAAATGCCGCTGCGCTCGTTTCAATCGGATTGCCGTAAGGCCCGGCGCTGCGGTAAGGAATTTTCAAGGTTAACGGGCTTAGGGTTGGGCCTGTCGGCCCTGATGCCTGCGGTCCGAAAGAAAAGACATAGCCATGTTTGCCAAGCTTGCCCGCACCGCACTTGTGATTGCCGCGATAGGCGTCGCTGGCTGCAATGATTCTTCGATGAAGGATTTTGCCCCCCACGCCAACAAGCCGTTGCCCGAAAAAATCCTGGCCAGCATGAAGGCCAAGGGCATGACCCGCACCTCGCCGGTGATGGCCCGCATCTTCAAGGAAGAGGGCAAGCTCGAAATCTGGAAGGCCAAGACCAACGATCGCTATGACTTGGTCGCCAGCTACGACATCTGCAAATGGTCGGGCAAGCTGGGCCCCAAATACACCGAAGGCGACCGCCAGGCGCCGGAGGGCTTCTATACGGTCCGTCCGGCGCAGATGAATCCGCGGTCGAGCTACCACCTTGCCTTCAACATCGGCTATCCCAACGTCTACGACCGCGCCAATGGCCGCACCGGTTCCCATCTGATGGTCCATGGCGCCTGCTCGTCGTCGGGCTGTTATTCGATGACCGACGCGCAGATCGAGCAGATCTACGCCTTCGGCCGCGACGCTTTCCAGGGCGGGCAGACCGAGTTCCAGATCCAGGCCTTTCCGTTCCGCATGACCGCCGCCAACATGGCGCGCTATCGCAAAGATCCGAACTACGAATTCTGGAAGATGCTGAAGGTCGGCTACGACAATTTCGAGATCACGAAAGTGCCGCCGAAGGTCGATGTCTGCGAGAAGCGCTATGTCTTCAACCAGGTCGCGCCTGACGGCGAGACCTTCGATCCGACCGGCGCCTGCCCTGCGACGACGCAGCCGGATTCGCTGAAGAGCGCCTTCAATGCCTACCAGAGCACCTACGAGGCGGCTTTCAGCGGCGCGGTCAAGGCCAGCGTGCCGGCGCCCAAGCCGACCATCGGCGGGATCAAGGAAGCCAGCATCGTTTCCGAGTGGTCGAAGAAACGCGCCCGTGGCGAACGCGTGCCGATCGATCCGCCGTCGTTCAACGCCGACGGCTCGGTGACCGAGACGGCGCGCATGGGCCGCATCGATTCGCCGGCGGGCCGCAAGATGGCCGCGCTCGACGCGGAGAAGGCCGCCAAGCAGAAGGCCGAGGAGCAAAGGCTTGCCGCTATAGAAGCGGCCAAGGCCGCGAAAGAGGCGGCCAGGGCTCAGGCTCTGGCCGAAAAGCAAACCGCCAGGATCAATTCGCTGGCCGAAGAGGAGGAGGCCAGGGCCGCAGCCGAAGCGCCTGTCGCTACCGCGACAATCGCGTCTTCCCCCGATGCCGCCCCGGCCGCAACGCAGGCGGCGAATGCCGGTGAAAGCAGGACGACAAGGCTGAAGAAGAAGCTGCTCGGCATGTTCGGCGGCTGAGCTTCATGCCTGAACACGGAGATGGGGGCCAGGAAGACAGGCCCTCAACCAGCCCCGCCCCCGCCCCTGTCTACGACCTCAAAGGCCTGAACTGCCCGTTGCCCGTGCTCAAGGCAAAAAAGCGGTTGGCCACAATGCGGCCGGGCAGCCGCCTATGGCTCGAAACCACTGACCCCCTCGCCGTCATCGACATTCCCGCCTTCTGCGCCGAGAGCGGCCATCGATTGATCGAAACGGCAGCGGTTTCCGGCGGCCATCGCTTTCTGGTCGAGCGCGGCGGCTGAGAGCAATCTCCCCCCTCGAGGGGGAGATGGCCGGCAGGCCAGAGGGGGTTGCCTCGCGTGAAGCGCCAACCTTGATCTGCCGCAGGAGGCCGCGTCCGGTCGCGCCGACCCCCTCTGTCGCCTTCGGCGAATCTCCCCCTCGAGGGGGGAGATCAGCCGCTTCACCGCCCGGCGATGGCCAGCGGGTTGTTTTCCAGCGCTGCGCGGTCCGGTGAGTCGATCGACGGCCGGTTGGTGAAGGCGGCAAACAGCCGGCGGACGTAATCTTCCGGCATGTCGAGCGTGATCAGCACCAGCCTTGTGCCGCGTTGGCCGTCCGGCCAGGACGGCAGCCGCGCCGGCGGATGCAGGATCTTCTGGACGCCGTGGACGACCAGTGGCCGCGACGGGTCTTCCAGCAATTCGATGACGCCCTTCATGCGCAACAGGCGCTCGCCATGTGCTGATCGCAACAGGTCGAGGAACATCTCGATCGCCGAAAACGGCACCGGCCCGTCATGAACGAGCGAGTAGGAGCGCACCCGGGAATCGTGCCGATGGTCATGATCGTGGTCATGGTCGCCGTGGTCACCATGGTGGGGGTAGTGACTATGGGCGGCTTCCTCGCCCAGCCAGCGCCGCACGTCGGCGGACTTGGTGGTTGGGTTGTAGAGGCCGCAATCGAACAGCGCCGCTGCATCGGTCCTTCTATCACCCGCATCGAGCAGCTCGGCACCCGGATTGATCTGCCGCAGCCGCGCCCGCAAGGCCTCGACGTCGCGCGGATCGGTGGCCAGATCGGCTTTCGTCAGCACGATGCGGTCGGCGACCGCCGCCTGCTTCACTGCCTCGACATGGGCGTCAAGCGTGGCATCGCCGTTGACCGCGTCGACCAGCGTGATGACGCCGTCGAGCCGGAAGGCCTCGACCAGCGCCGGATGGGCCATGATCGACTGCAGCACCGGCGCCGGATCGGCGAGGCCGGTGGTTTCGATGACGACGCGGGCAAGCCGGGCGATGCGGCCGGTCTGCAGCCGGTCGACGAGATCGGCCAGCGTGTCGACCAGTTCGCCGCGCACCGTGCAGCAGAGACAGCCGTCGGAAAGCTGGATGATCCCGTCGGAGGCCTGTTCGACCAGGAGATGGTCGATCGCCACCTCGCCGAACTCGTTGATGATGACCGCGGTGTCGGCGAGCGCGGGATCCCTGAGCAGCCGGTTGAGCAGCGTCGTCTTGCCGACGCCGAGAAAACCGGTCAGCACCGAGACGGCGATGGGAAAGCCGCTGCTCATCAGACTAGTTCACGGCCTTGGCGGGCTCCTGGGCCGCCGTGGCGGACCCGATCACTGCCGGCTCGGCGCCGGGCGGCGGCGGCAGGTCGGGCCGCCAGCTCGGCAGCGGCACGTCGGCATATTCCTGGCCCGATGCATCGAGCATGGCTTTCGGTATCGGCCCGGTGGCGCCGCCAAGGCCGACTGCGACCAATGTCGGCGCGTGATCGAGTTTTGTTCGATAGGGAGATTTTGCCGCATTCTTATCGCCGACGGGGGGAGCTTCCGACTGCTCCTTAGCCGGCTTCTTCCTGCAAATCTCGTCATTCAGGTTGTTGATCGATGTGGTGTCGCCATAGGAAGGCAGCGCGGCCACCGTCAGCCAGCCCGGTGTCGGCGTGGCAAAGCCGTGGTCGAGCAGCCTGGCGACGGTCTCGGCGCGGGTGATGGCCGACTTCTCGCCAAGCACCACCGCCACCAGCGTGCGCCCGTCGCGTGTTGCCGAGCCGATCATGTTGAAGCCCGAGGGACAGACGAAACCGGTCTTCATGCCGTCGGCGCCGGGATAGCGGCCGATCAGGAGATTGTAATTCGAGATCTGCTTCTTGCCGACGGCCAGGCCCTCGATCGAGAACCATGGGGCATATTGTGGAAATTCCGTGCGGATCGCCATCACCAGCAAGCCGAGATCACGCGCAGTCGTATACTGGTCCGGCGAAAACAGCCCGTTCGGGTTGACGAAATGCGTTCCGGTCATGCCGAGCCGGCGCGCCTCGGCGTTCATGCGTTCGGCGAAAGCGGCCTGCGAACCGCCGATGTTCTCGCCGACGGCCATGGCGACGTCATTGGCCGATTTGACCAGCATCATCTTCAGCGCGTTATCGAGTCGCATGACCGAGCCCGGCTTGAAGCCCATCTTGCTCGGCGGCTCGCTGGCGGAACGCTTGGTGACCTTGATCGGCGAATCGAGCCGGACCTCGCCCGTGACGATCGCGCGGAACGTCACATAGGCGGTCATCAGCTTGGTCAGCGAGGCAGGATACCAGCGCTTGAATGCCTCTTGGTGCTGGAGGATCTTGCCATTCTCCAGGTCGAATACGATCGTCGGATTGGCGAGAGCCGGACCGGCCAGCGCCGCAAGCGCCACGGCGCCCGCCAGCAATGCATGTCGCGCAAAAGCGTGCAGCGGTTTTGCGATAACGACACGCATAGAAACGACAACGCTAAAGCGCATCGCCCGGTCATACGCGACGCGCTTTAGTTTGAGGAAATGCCTGTACCGCATGGTGGAATCCGAAATCGCCTCTTGCCGCAGTCGCCTCTGGCTCCGTAAGATTTGTTACGCGATCGCCAGCATGGTGATCCGGTCCCTCTATCCGGATCACTGTCTTGCGGTGCTATTTAGCCTATGTGACGTCAAGATGGCAAAGTGCCTGAATGACAATTCTAATACAGCAGGCACAATTGCAAAGCAGCAGGCAGAGCCCGTCTGCTCCAACAGCGAGATGGAACATCATGCCGATCCTGAACCGCGCCGCCGAAATGCAAGACGAGGTCGCCGGCTGGCGCCGCCATCTGCACCAGACGCCAGAGCTGAATTTCGACGTCTTCGAGACCGCCGCCTTCGTCACCGAGAAGCTGCAGGCCTTCGGTTGCGACGACGTGGTGACCGGGCTCGGCAAGACCGGTGTCGTCGGCATCATCCGCGGCCGCCTGGGCGAAGGCACGAGCATCGGCCTGCGCGCCGACATGGATGCGCTGCCGCTCAACGAGATCACCGGGAAACCCTACGCCTCGACCATTCCGGGCAAGATGCACGCCTGCGGCCATGACGGCCACACCGCGATGCTGCTCGGTGCCGCCAAATATCTTGCCGAGACGCGCAATTTCGCCGGCTCCGTCGCAGTGATCTTCCAGCCGGCCGAAGAAGGCGGCGGCGGCGGCAACGAGATGGTCAAGGACGGCATGATGGAGCGCTTCGGCATCTCCAAGGTGTTCGGCATGCACAACATGCCGGGCCTGCCAGTCGGACAATTCGCCATCAAGCCGGGCCCGATCATGGCGGCGACAGCCGAATTCACCATCACCGTCAAGGGCAAGGGCGGGCATGCGGCGATGCCGCACGGCACCATCGACCCGATCGTCATCAGCAGCCAGCTCGTCGGCGCTCTGCAGACGATCGCCTCGCGCAGCACCGATCCGGTCGAGGCTGTCGTGGTGTCGGTGACGAAATTCCACGCCGGCGACGCCTACAATGTCATTCCCGAAAGCGCCGAGATCGCAGGCACCGTGCGCACGCTGAAGAAGGAGGTCGCCAGGAAGGCTGAGCAGCGTGTGCGCGCCATCTGCGAGGGCGTGGGCGCGGCCTTCGGCGCAACGATCGAGGTCGATTACAAAGCCAATTATCCCGTCACCTTCAACCATCCGGAGGAGACGGTCTTTGCCAGCGATGTCGCCGCTGAAATCGCCGGCGAGGCACAGGTGCAACGCGCCATCCAGCCGGTGATGGGCGGCGAGGATTTCTCCTACATGCTGGAAGCGCGGCCGGGCGCCTTCATCTTCATCGGCAATGGCGACACCGCCGGTCTTCACAACCCTGCCTACGACTTCAACGACGAGGTCATCCCGCACGGCATGAGCTATTGGGTGAAGCTCGCGGAGACGGCGCTGGCCGCATAAAACCGCCCTGCGGCTTGATCCGAGAGGTGCGCCGTGATTTGGGATGGCTACAAGGCGGTCGGGCCCGGGACGTGGCGATGCTCCGATCGTCACTTCCGACCGGACCGCCTCCGCGCAAGACCCAGGGCAATGCCCAGGGCGATACCGATTCCGATACCCGCAATAATATTGTCCAATGCGACGCCGATAGCCACGCCGATCACGACGCCGAGTGTGATGGTGTTTGGCATCTATCATGCCGGGTCATGTAGAGTGGAAGGGGAGAGCCGCAACCGCTGGTCGGCTGCCATCCGATGTTGCCTGGGACCGCTACGGCCCGCTCTTCGGGTCGTCGACCTCCAGCGCCTCCATGACGGGCGCCAGATCACTCTCTTCGGCCGGATCGGCAGCCGGCGGCTGTTCGCCTGTCCTGGCCTTGCTCAGAGCTTTCTCAATGGCCTCTTCGATGTCGCCGATCTCGTCTTGGCGCACCTCGTGACCATAGCCGGCCGCGTCGGCATCCTGCTCGAATTGCTGAACCAGGACGGCCACGCTCACTTCGCTTTCCGCGGGCAGGTTACCGACGTTCTCCTGCAGCCAGGTTTCAAAGAACTCTTTCGTAGCACTCATGCGGCATCTCCTTCGGCACACTAAAGCGCGGCGGTGGTCCGAAGTTCCGCTGTTTTCGGCTCATCTTTGCGGTCCACACTCGTGGTTCAATCGTAGGCTGACGAGGATGCAATTTCGAATTGTGAGCAGAAGCCTCTCGACGGCTATGCTTCATCGGCCATTGTCGAAACCGATTGATTGGGTACAGAGCGCCTCTTGGCGAAACGATCCGAAGCGGTTATGTGTCGGCCGCGTGGTCCCGTAGCTCAGTAGGATAGAGCGGCAGATTCCTAATCTGTAGGTCACAGGTTCGATTCCTGTCGGGATCACCAACAAAATCAGATACTTACGTTTGATTTTCTCGGTGCTCATGTCGCGCCATGTTGCAATCTGCTACCCTTGATTTACAATGGTTTGCGCAAGGTGACGGCAACTCCACGCGACATGAACGCGACACGGGGAGAACATCATGGAACGGGTTTTCGACGATCTGATTGATTCTCTCGGCCCGCGGCCGGAACGGCATTGGCGCTCCCTTGCGAAGTCCTGGGCGCTTCGCTTGGCGGGAAATCTCATGACCGGCATCGCGATCGGTGTGGGGGTTGCGGTGGGGATGATGGCTATCGCAGGCTGAGCCCGCCGCGCCGCCCTCGCGACGGCGGGGCTGCCCGTCATGACCAGGTATCGGTGATGGTGCCGTCCTCGGATTTTCGCCGATGCATGGTTTTTGCTGATTGCCCGAAGTACCTTGTTATGGCGACAAACTCTGCCTGGTGATCGAGATTAGTTCCCCATTTTCCCCCGTGCAGGGCCTGCATCGCGGCCGCCAGTTCAGCGATCGCCAGCTCTACACGTTCGTGAGGGTCCGGATCGCGAGCGGTGGCCACCAGCGCGCGCGGAAGGTCCGCGCTGATGTCCGGAGCCTGCGTAGCCGACAACGCGTGTCCTGGGCCCGCGCTGGCTGGCAGAGCTGCCATCGCGGCGATGAGGGTACGTCGGTTGATGTTCATGATGCTGCTGCTCCCACAATGGCCTTGATGTCGTCGACGATGCTTTTCAGGATTTCAATCTCCAGGTCCTCGGCATCGGTGTAGTCGCGGTCACGAACCCTCGCCTTCACTGCCAGACCCTCCAAGCTCTCTGCCCGGGTCCTCATGACACGATCGCGGGCGCGGACAGTCGCCGCGGCCTCTTTCGCCTCCTTCTTCTCCGCCTTTACACGGCGGGCCGTGGCGGCATCCCATCGATCGGCCGCTGCGTTGAATTCTGCCTCGAGCCGCAAGAGCTTCGAGTCGGGCCCGCCTTTGGGCTGGCCCATCTTGGGGATTTTCATATCCGGCTCTCCTCGAATTGGGCGCCTGGAAAGAGCAGGATCAGTTCAGTCCAGCGCATGGAGATCCGCCAGCGGACAGAGACGCCGGCATAGCGGCGTCTGCTTCGGTTCGGCGGGTCGACGGGCACGGCTTCTCCAGCCGCCGGAACACGGGGGTTCGGCATGGAAATTACTCCGTTGATGCATTCGTATTGACATGATACGAATAGCTCACCTTAATCCGAACGTCAACACTTTTAGCTAAAGTTGATCCTAATGGACAAGCCGACAGGCCGACAGATTGCCGCCGCCCGCACTCTCCTCGGTATGACGCAACCTGAACTGGCCGAGCGATCGAGGGTTTCGGTCCCCACCGTTAAGCGCATGGAAGGCAGCGATGGGCCGGCTGTCGGAATGGCAAACAACGTGGACGCGGTATGTCGCGCCCTCGAATCCGCCGGCGTCGAGTTCATCCCGGAGAACGGCGGCGGCGCCGGCGTGAGGCTTCGCAAGGCTTGACGCGCGCCGTACGGCCGATCTATCTTGCCCGCTCCAGGCGCCTTACACCCCTCCGCGACCACCGACCTAAGCGGAGCACTTGACGCCCTTCCGCGCAACTCTGCGCTGCGCATCGCATCGGGTCGCTTCAACAATGGAGCGTATGATGCAATTCGAGAAAATCCCCGCATGGTTTGGCAAGCCTCTAACAGCTGCCGAACAAGAGTTCTTGCGCCGGCAGGCGGAGAACGCCAATCGAGGCATGGTCGGGAAGAACTGATCCTGAAAAGGCGGGGCGCGCGGCGGCTTTCTATCGGCCGTCGCGCCCCCACTCGATCGCCGACGGCCCTGGTGGCGGAAAACTTTTCCGTTGCCTCGCCTTTCACCACCGCGGGCAATAATAGGGAAAGGAAAGCCGGAATTTCGAAATCGCAAAAACGCACGACAAATGCCCTCAGCCGTCCCGCATACACTGTTGGCCTATCCGAAGAACCTAGAGCCGGGGGTGGGGGTGCGGTGCGCTCAAGCCGCGGCCCGCGCGGCCCTCATGTAACGATGCGCCGTGTTCTCACTGATGCCCGACTGCTCCCTTAGCCAGGGCCCGAAGTGGCCCCATGGGAGCTCGCCTTTCTTGGCGAGCAGCTCCCGGCCGAGGGCGATCTTCTCCGTGGCGGTCAGGCGGGCGCCGCGCTTGAAAAGTTGCCGGCCCTTCTCAACCTCGCTCTCATTCGCCCGGCGTACCGCCACTGGCCCGGCCTGGCGGCCTGTGAGGCTCTCCCGCATCCGACGAGCCTGCAGATAGAGCATGCCGGCCAGGGCATGGCGCTGCGGGACGATCGAGCGGAGCTCGTTGGCGATCGCCATTAGCGGCCCGAGCGGCATCTTGTCGAACATCTCCAGAAAGCCCGTCGCATCAGCCTCTACGAGGTCGGCGCAAGCGAGCACCAGATCGCTGATCGCCCACAGCGAAACTTCGTCGATCAGAGCCTGGTTGCCCCGACCCTCGGCCAAGATGCACAACACCATGCGGGCGTGCGCCTCGCCATGCTTGTCAATGATGCGCCGGATCGTGACCACAGCCCGAGTTTGACCGGGTTCCGGATACGTGTGCCGGTCAACGATCTCGACGCCGAACTCGTCGCACAAAGCTTTGACGCAAGGATCGATCAATCTAGAGACCTGCGAATGAAACGAGCGCCAGCGAGCCGCCTGTCGTCTGGCTGGTCTCCGCGGTGACGCTCACCGTCGATGCGCTGTCGATCACGCTGCCGGCGGTCGAATGCCTTTCGTTGGCGAATCCGTTCGGATCGAGATCGGTGATCTCCGCAAGGTTTGTCCAGGCGACCGTGGCGTTCTTGTTGTTTCCGCAAAATGCAGCCAGCACGATCCCCGCCGCGTCGGCATCGACTGACTTGTTGAACGTTGTGCCGAAACCGCCGGTGTCGACCAGGGTGTCGCTGTCGAACACGCTTGCCGCGACACCGCGCAGCGCCAGGATGGCGGTACGTACGAAAATGTTGGTGGTCGAGACCGTGAGCACGACATCGCCGCTGGCGCCGGTCGGCAGCGCAAAGAAATAGATCGCGGCCGAGCGGCCCGTATTGGTCCTGGCGCCAAGTGTGGCTGCGTTGCCGGCGATGGTCACGCCAGTGACCTGGTGATCGGCACCGGCCCCGGTGGCCAGCACGGCGATGATCCGCGTCGCGTCTTCGGCGCCGAAATTGACCGCTACAAGCGTCTTGGTCGTTGATCCGACAGCCGGGTCCTGCCGCTGGTCGACTAGCTCGATCGACCCAGGAGGCTCCGGGGCCGGCGGCCGTCTTCTCTGACTCGCGATGGTGCCGAGCATCATGGTGTGACCTCTATCCGTTTGCATAAAACCCATAGAAGATGCGGCGTTGCCGTCTCGCCGGACTCGCCGGGTCCGACCAAGACTATGCCGACCGAAACGCCGGCTGGAGTAAACGGCACCGCCCTCGCGCCGAAAACCTCATAGTCGGCGCTGCCATAGGTGACCGTCACCCCGGAGACGATCGCGAATTCGCTGTGGACTGCGGGAGCCTCATACGGCGCGAGATACGTGTAGAGGCCGCTTCCCGGCTGCAGCTCATAGCCGGCCGGCGCGCCAAATGTCGGGCCGAAGATGGAGGCGGCCGGCGCGCCTTGCTTGAAATTCAGACTTGGAAATCCGGGCACCGCGATCGGCAGGTCATCGCCTCCCGGATCGACCCATCGGCCATAGCTCGATTCGGTCAGACCGTGTTGGATCGAGGCAGCCTGCCACGGCGCGTAGGTCTGATGGCCGGCGCTGCCGTCCTCAAGATCGGGAAGCCCGTTGACCACGAAATCGTGTATCGGCCCGACCCATTGCTCCTCGTCATCCAAATAAACGCTTTCCGCCGATGGTGGCACGCCGGGGAAAACGACAGAGCCGCTGCGGTAGCGATATCGCGATTCCAGCAGCCATTGCGAATCGTAGCCGGTGGTCGGGGAAAGCAAAGGGCCAGACGGAGCGCTTTCAGGACCGCCCAGGCTGACCTCGACAGCCTCAAGCCTCAACGCGAAAGCGACATAGGTCTGCCGTTTCTTCCAGTGCACCCTGATGATCCGCTGAAAGGGATCTAGCTGGACCGGATTGGCCAGCGAACCATAAGCCTCAGCCACCGGACGGCTCCTTTGACCAATCGATGTGAATGCGGACGTATTCGCCGGTGGTGCGTTTCTGCAGCATGAGAACGGTGATGCGCTCCGTTTCGACCCAATTTTCCGGCTCGCCTTCCTGTTCGATACGGATGACCTCGACGGCGCGGTCGATGTAGTCGTAGTCGATGACGACAATGCCGTCTCCCGGGTCCTCGACCGGCTTCTCCGCTGGCCAGGTCACCGTTGTCCGCGGATTGGTCCGCTGCTCCGGTTCGGTCAGTGTGAACCGTGAGGCCTTGCCCCAACGAAAATCGGCTTCGCCGGAATTGTCCTCGGCCGGCACTTTTGCAAGCGCCCGCTTCAGCACCCGCTCGCCTGCGCCGGTGCGGCTGATGAGCTCCATCGTCGCGCCGCTGCCGTTGCTGCCGGCCCGCCAAGGGTTGTGAAATCCGCGAATGCTGACCATTAGGCGGCCTCGAGGTCGATGGTCTTCGGCACCATCAGTTGCGACACGGTGACCGGATAGAGCGTCTTGAACGGCGGATCGTCGCGGCCGATGGTGAGTTTCTTCAGGTCGAGATCGACCTCGGTAAACACCTGGTTCAGCGCCTCGATCGCCGCCGCCAGATCCGGCTTGAACGCGCTGAGCACCGCAGCTTGCGTCGGCAGCGGGTTGATGATGGTGATCTGCGTCACAAGGTCGGCGGCGCGCATGTCGAAGAAGTCGATGCCGTCGTCGACCGGCGGGATGGCGGAAAAATCCTCGTATGTGACCTGGCCGGCGATCGGCATCAGCGTGGCGCCGGCATCGTGCTGGTAGTCGGTATCGACATAGCCGTCGTCGACATAGACCGGATCGCCGGGCACCGTCGACACCGTGTTGCCCTTGCCGACCGTACAGCCGATGGTGACCGAGGCCAGCATGCTGCCGTTTTCGACTGTCAGCGAATAGCCAATCACCTTGCCCATTGCCTCGCCGCCCGGCAGCCTGGGATCAGCGATGCGGGCATTCTTGCGGCAGGACAGATCGACGCCTTGCGCGAACGGAACCGTGAACGACACGGCGACGGCTCTGCTGCGCTCCAGAATGTTGCCGCGGGCCAGCGCGATCAGATAGTCGAGGCTGCGCAAACCGCGCTCGGTCGGGAAATAGGCGCGGCGCCTGACATCGCCGATCGGTGCGGTGCCGGCGGGATGGTCGGTGTCGGCCGGATCGACCAGCTCGTCGGCATTGCCCGAAACCTTGATCGCGATCACTTCCTCGTCGCCAGGCTCGGTCAGCAGCGCCTGGACGTCTGCTTCAAGCGTGAAGGACAAAACCTCCTCGCGCGGCCGCGACACGTCGTAGGCGGCGTTGAGCACCGGCTTGATCGTCCAGATCGGGAACTGGCCGTTGCCGTTGGTCATGATCACAGTGGCGTAATCCTGCGTCACCGCCTTGCCGTCGGTTCGCAGGGCAGAACATGGTCCCCACGACCAGCCGCCGCCGATCGTCTTCTCCTCCTCCGGCCAGTCCAGCATCAGCCCGTCGCCGGTCAGCGTCTTGATCGCATGGTTGGAGCCGCTGCCGGCGGCCGCGAACGCGGCGAGGAGCTGCGGCGTGATGTCGACGACGCCGGCGGCGACCTGGTCCCATGTCACCGAAGCCTCGACGCTGACGGTGCGCACCGGCGGGCTGCCGAAGGCAATGTCGAGCGAATCGATACGGTCGCCGCCGCCGAAATCGACTAACCCGTCCTCGCCCGACAGCATGTCGGACACCGTCACCACGAGGCTGGTGCGGTCGACATGATAGAGCACGGTGCGCGCCTCGATCACCGCGTCGGGATCGTCGCGCATGTCTTCGCGCACCCAGATCGGGTCCCACCAGGGCGCCACCTTCATCGTCTCGGCCAGCGCCAGTTTTTGCGCATCGTAGTCGGCCGGCCGGGCGATGAAGTTCAGCGTCACCGCATTGCCCTGCGGCTGCTCGGGGACGCCGACCAGGCGACCGCGAAACAAAAGCTGCGCGCCTGCGGTCGGGTTCGATTGATCGAGCCAGGACAGCATCGCCCACTGCTGGCGGCCCGGCGCCAGCAGGCCGACGCGCGGATTCCTGACCGTGATGTCGAGAGTGGCGAAAGACCCTTCCTTGTGGGTCAGGCTGATGCCGATGACTTCCTCATCCTCGACCTGGTGTTCAAGGCCGAATGTGGTCTCGGTCTCATCGACCCATGCGAAGTAGAACATTCAAACTTCCTCCTCGAGATAGGCGGCGATCATGCGTCTGCCTTCCCGCCGGTCAGCACGGTCAGTGTCGGCCGAACCTCGCCGCCGGGGAATATGGCAATGACTTCGCGATCGATCAGACCTTGAATGAAGGGGCGGACCTGCTCGAGGATATCGCCCATGATCTGCTCGCCGTCGCCGCGCTTCATGGCGTCGGAAAATGCGCAGCAGATGAAGCCTTGGAAGTGCGCGATTGCCGCATGGGCTGGGTCGCAACCAGGTGCGGCAAGCATTTCAGAGGTGACGCCAGCCACGAAGGTCGCGGCGACATGCCGAGCCCACTCCTTGTTCTCGTCTTCGAACGGGCCTTTGTCGGGGTTCGGAAAGCTCATCCGCGCCTCGGCTTTCTGCCGGTGGTCAGCAGACCGCTCTTGACCGCAAAATTCTGCAACTTTCGCGCAACATGCGCTTCGCCGATCAGATCGAACACGTCGCCAGGGCCGAGACCGAAGTCGAGCCGCACAGTTGTAATGCCGGTCGCTCCACCGATTCCGGCCGGCGCGAGTTTGCTGACCATGCCGCCGTCCGCAAGCCTCGGGATCGACATCGATTGGTTGAACCCGTCGACAAAGCCGCCGAGCTTGAAGCCGCGCAGGCCTTTCAGGTTCGGGACGATGCCCTGATTGAGCAGGTTGAGGAAATCAACACCCAGCCTCTGCACGGCGCGCGCCTGGATGACGAACTCGCCGTTGCTGAGACGTGCCAGAATGCTGTCGGTCCTTGGTCCACCGGGCCCTCGGACAAAGCCGCCGCCGGCGAAGCCGCCCTGGGAACCGCCGGAAGACGATGCAGACGAGGATCCGGCGGCCTGCGCCCGTAGTGCAGATGCCGCCGCGGCTGCCGCGCGAAGCGAGGCAAGGATGCGAGCGATCGCCGACTGGATCTGAGCGGCCAGGCTAGTGACGATCGAGTTCAGATTGGCAAAGCCTCCCTGCAGCAATGCACGAATGCCGTTCAGGATTGCGGAGAACTTGCCCGGCAGCGTCTCGAAGGGCGCCACGATGGCCTCGGCGGCTTGCTGGGCGGCACCAGCGTCCAGACCGCCCAGCGCGCTATTGAAGCCCGCAGCGGCCTCCTGCGCGGCCGGCGCGATCTGCTTGATGCTGTTGGTGATGGTTTTGTCGATCGACGCGCTGGCGTCCTGCGTGGCCGCGCCGAGATCATCGACAGCTTTCTTGCCATCGTCGGCCGCCCGAGCAACGCCGTCGACGACATCGAAAACTTGCTTCGACAGTTCCCCGCCGCCGCCACGAACAACCGTGATCTGGTGGCCTAGATTCTCCACCTTGCCGGCAGTGTCGGCAGCAGCCGCGCCAACGTCCTTGATAGCAGCCGCGCCGGCCGCGGCGTCGGTGCGAAGGTCGATGATGTTGCCGACAGCCTTGCCGTCGATCGTGTTCTGGATGTCCTGGAGTTCGCGCATCCGCTGCGCAAGTTGGATGTTTGCTCTGACCAGCGCTTCCATCGCCGGATCGATGTCAACGCCAAGGCGCTTTTCCATCGGGCCAAGTGCGCTTTGGTCGGCGCTTAGTTTGACGGCGTCCAGCACCGCCTGCTGGTGCGCGACCTGTGCTTGTGCGTCGGCGATTGCTGCCTTGGCAGCATCGAGGTGCGCTTGTCCAAGCCGCTTCAGCGCACCCTCTGCGCCGGGTACACCGTTCTTGACGCCGGCAATGGCCGCGTTCAGATCGGCCAGTGCTCTCTGGTGCGCTGACGTTGCGGCAGCAGCGTCAAACTGCTTGTTCTTGATCAGCCCAAGCGCAACCTGGAAGACTTCGAACGCTGCCGCGAGCGCGAGAATGATCCGGGCCCATGGCGTCAGGAACAGCAGCGCGCCGCCGAGCAGCCTGAAGCCTCCGACCAGCGCAGCAACGCCCTGTAGCATCACGCCGAACGCCCGCGTCATCAGGCCAAGACCGAGAAGCAGCGGGCCGATAGCCGCCGCCAATCCGCCGATGATCGTGCCGAGCTTCAGCATCTCCGGGCTTACTTTGGCGAGATGCTCGGTCCACTCGGTCAGTTTGATGACGATGTTCGTCGCGAAATCGAGAAAGCCGGAATCGCCGATAGCGATGCCCAGGTTGTTAAACGCCTCGATCAGCTTACCAAGTTCCCCGTTGAAGCCCTTGACGCGTGTTGCGGCGATCTCGGCGGAATCCGTGTTCTTCAGCTTGGCCATCATATCGTCGATGCCCTTGCCGCCCTGCCTCATGAGAGCGATCGCCGTTCGAAGGGCATCTGTGCCGAAGATGGTGCTTACCGCGTCGTTCAGGTCTTCCTGCGACAGCTTGCCGAGCTTGGTCTGAAGCTCCTGGGCGATCTGCGACATCGACTTCATCTTGCCGGACGCATCGAAGAACTTCAGGCCCAATTTTTCCATCATTGCCGCGGCCTGTTTGGATTGCGGAACGAGACGGGTCAGGAAGGTCTTGAAGGACGTGCCAGCATCAGAGCCCGAGGCGAAGGAAGATGCCGTGGCGGCAATTACGGCGTTGAACTCTTCGAACTGAACGCCAAGCGCACCGGCCGCACCGCCGGCCTGGCCAATGGCGAGGCGGTAGTCGTCAAAACTCAACTTGGATTCGATGGTGGCGCCGGTGATCTGGTCGACGATGGCCGGAAGCTGCGAAGCGCTTAGCTTGAACTGGTTGATGACATCGCCGACGACCGACGCGGAGGATGCGAGGCCGGTATCGTTCGCAGCCGCGAGGTCGACCATCGCCCTGGCGGCACCGCCCATGATCGTCTGAAAGTCGAGACCGACCTTAGCCAGCTCAGTCATGCCTTCGGCGGCCTCGGTGGTCGAGAAGACCGAGGCAACGCCAAGTTCCTTCGCCTTGGCCCTGGCATCTTCCAGCGCAGTGCCAGCGACACCGGCATTGACGGCAAAGCTGTTCATCGCCTTCTGGAAATCGCCGGACACCTTGAGAATTCCAGCGCCAACGCCAACGATAGGGAGCGTCAGCGAGGTCGACAACGTCCTGCCGACGTTCTGGATAGCCTTGCCGGCTTCGTTGAACGACTGGGCAAGCGATTTGATCTGAGCCTCGGCCTGCTTCAGCGAATTGAAGAAACCCGGCGACAAGCCCTTCGTCTGGGCTGCCGCATCCTGCAGTTCCTTGAACGCCTTGCGGCCAGCGGCGCCGAATTCCTCAAGCTCGCGCTTGAGTTCCTTGCCGCCGTCCAGCTCTATGCGTTGTTTGATGGTTGTCTTGGCCATCTGTGCTTATCCTCTCGAAGCGGAAGTTGGAACTGGTCAGGCGTCGTCCTCTCGTTCGGCGCTACCAACAGGCTTGCCCGCTCGAACAGCCTCCATGACTTCGGCGAAGCGTTTGCTGAGACGTCGGCGAACAGCATCGCAGATGCCTTCGATGCGTGTTCTTTCGCCATGCTCTCTTGTGATCTGTGCCGGCAATCCAGATATCGCCGCGAGGAATAAGCCGCAGATCGTCTCCAGCGCGGCGAGCGCCTCGTCGAAATTGATCAGTGTCCGATCGCGAATGGCGATGCGCTGGGCGATCTCCTGCTCTCGGCGCTCCCGGAGCGTGTCTTTCAATGCCGGGCCAGCTTTCTCGACTTCCGCTCTTGCCTTCCAGCCTACAAACGCCTGGACGCATTCGCAGGGATCATACTGGCCGCGAGCCTTTCGCTTCAGAACACCTTGCTTTTCAAGGTCGCGGACCCAGCGATCGGTGATCCCGAGCAGCTTTCCGAGATCCTTCGCGCTGATCGTATCGGGGAGTTTGGCCATGGAAGCGGAAGTCCAATTCTGGAATCTTGAAATATGCTTATGAATCGCCCTCAGCCGTCCCGCATACAGTTTGGGCCCCCTGGAAGGACCCGATGCCGGGGGTGGGGTGGGGTGGGGGGGGGGGGGCGCCCCGCAGCGCCCCCCCCCCCCCCGGGCGGGGGGATGCCCGGCCCCCCCCCCCGGGAAA